>CAMYJJ010000148.1 GCA_947258735.1 Thermodesulfovibrionia bacterium
GTCCTGTCCTTTATTGAACCGCATGGATTGAACCTTTCAAGTTTAAGATAAATTTGATAGTCGTCCTTTGGGTTGATTTTTCCGTTCACCGCAAGCAGAGGCGTAGGATTATCAGGATCACTGATTAAATCAACCAGGTTTTCATATACTCGTAATTTATTGTTTGTCTTTTTGATGGTTTATCCCTCCGATGTACTTATTATATGATATTCCGCCGTATTATACTGATTCGTCAAACTGATAACGACGAATATCGAATGTCAAAGTCTTTTTTCACTTCTATATTCGCTATTCGTAATTCGTTATTCGATATTCTCCTTTTAGCATTCATCCAATTCCTTCTCAGATCATGTAAAATATCGACAGTTATGACATGCTGTGATCTGTTAAAGGATATGTAATGGGAACGAATAAGAAAAACATTGTCGTTACGGTAATCGGTAAAGATGACATCGGAATCGTTGCCAAAGTAGCCACTGCTCTGGCAGAAAACAGTATCAACATAATCGATATTAATCAGAAGATACTGGGAGATGAAATATTTGCCATGACTCTACTGGCCGACAGGGTAAAATCTGACCTTTCCCTGCCGGACATAACGGATAAGCTCAAAGCTTCAATCAAAGGCATGGCACTTGAAGTTACGGTTCAGGATACGGAAGTCTTTCAATACATGCATCGAGTATAGGACAGAAGATGAAATTTACCAGTGAAGAAATTCTTGAAACGATCGGCATGATCGCAGAAGATAAACTTGATATCAGAACGGTAACCCTTGGACTCTCTCTTCTTGATTGCTCCGACCCTGATCCGGCAGCCTGTGCCCGTAAGGTCCGCGAAAAAATACTTACAAAGGCCGCGAACTTAAGTAAAGGAGCTGATTTTATCGCTGATGAATACGGGCTCCCCATTGTGAACAAAAGAATCAGCCTTACTCCCATCTCCCTGGTCGTTCCGACAGCAGATCCGTCCGCATTTATTGAGGTTGCACATGCTGTGGACAGGGCAGCAGCTGAGATTGGTGTTGACTTCGTCGGTGGGTACACCGCCATGATTCAAAAAGGGGAAACATCAATTGATACAGCCCTGATTGAAGCCATGCCGGAAGTCCTCGCAACAACCGACCGTTTTTGTGCCTCTGTTGTTCTCGCAACAACCAAAGCCGGAATAAATATGGACGGCTGCTACACGATGAGTCAGGTGATGAAAGATACTGCTGAGCGTACAGCCGGGAAAGATGGAATCGGCTGCGCAAAACTGGTGCTTTTTTGCAATCCTGTTGAAGACAATCCTTTCATGGCCGGAGGATACTATGGATCAGGAGAGAGCGAAAGTTCCATACTGGTCGGGGTAAGCGGCCCCGGAGCTGTCCGTCGTGCCCTTGAGAAACTCGGCCCTGAAGCTGACCTGGGAGAGGTTGCTGAGACAATTAAAAAGTCTGCCTTTAAGATTACCCGTGCCGGGGAACTGGTTGGCAAGAAGCTGGCCGCACATCTTGGTGTTGCCTTTGGCAATCTGGACCTTTCCCTTGCTCCCACACCTGCCGAAGGAGACTCTGTTGGTCAGATCCTGGAGACCATGGGGCTTGCCATGCCGGGTGCACCGGGCTCAACAGCGGCGCTGATGATGCTGAACGATGCCGTGAAAAAAGGCGGTCTTTTTGCCTCGTCATCGGTTGGCGGCCTTTCCGGTGCATTTATACCGGTCAGTGAAGATGCATCCATGATCAAGGCAGCAAAGGCAGGCGCAATCACCCTTGAAAAGCTTGAGGCAATGACGAGTGTATGCTCTGTGGGTCTTGATATGATAGCTGTTCCGGGTGATACGAGCACCGGGACCCTGGCTGCAATTATAGCCGATGAAATGGCCATTGGCTGTGCCAATAATAAAACAACTGCCGTGAGAATAATCCCTGCTCCCAATAAAAAGGTAGGGGAGTTTGTTCACTTTGGCGGACTCCTTGGCGAAGCCCCGATCATGCCGGTGAGCCGGGTATCGGCAGATACCTTTATAAAAAGAGGCGGCCGTATTCCTGCTCCCCTTCAATCGCTGAAGAACTAACTTAAGGATTCAAGGGGTCCAGGAGTCGAGGATTCGAGTGAAATGCTAAAGAACTATTAAGGGATTAAAGTTCTGGCGGAGATATAAAGGCTATGAGAAGCACTCATTAATTTGCTAGAAAATAATCACTTGAACCCTGGAATTCTGGAACCCTTTTTATTATGAAATCAAACCTGACACTCATAGGAATGCCCGGTTCCGGCAAGAGCACTATTGGGGTAATACTTGCAAAAAACCTGGGGCTCGGCTTTATCGATACAGATGTGCTTATTCAGATTAACCGGCAAAAGCCGTTACAGCAGATCATGGATGAGCGTGACCACCTGTACTTACGGACAGTGGAAGAAGAAGAAATTCTGAAAATCAATATTACAAACCATGTGATAGCAACCGGAGGAAGTGTTGTGTACAGTGAAAAGGCAATGTCACATCTGCTTGACATATCAAAAGTCATATTTCTTGAAGTTACTTTTGATGAAATTAAAAAAAGAATCCGTAATTTTGAAACAAGGGGTATAGCAAAATCAAAAAATCAGTCATTCAGGGAACTCTTTGAAGAACGGCAGACCTTATATAAAAAGTATGCAGAAATTACCGTTAATTGCAGTGAATCAGACCAGGAAGAACTGGCTCTTCAGATTGCGCGATTCATAACGTGACCACTCGGGGCACATCTTTTTTTTTCAGCTATAGGCGATCAGCTGTCGGCACAATAAAATAAATTATAAATTAAGAATTACGAAGAGGAAAAAGAATAACGAATAGCGATTTACGATATACGAAAGGTGAAAAGTTCATCACTTATCATTTGTGAAACGTCATTCATCAATCTCCTTTAAATGCCTTGCCACCGGACCGGTTTCCCAAAGTCGCTTGCCGCTCCGCCGGATCAGCCGGGGCTGACATTCGACCTCCAGGGAGTTAATGTAAATCTCCTGCCGCTTTGTTGCCATAAACAACATCCCTAAAGAATTTAAAAATGCTTACCGATGAAATGAATATCAGAAATAGTCATTTTATTGTGAGACAACAGAAGAGAGGAAAACATGAGATATGTTAAAGGAGTGGCAGTAATTATAGTTATGGCATTGTTGACGGTTGCCTGCAGCGGTGGAAGTGGTGGAGGGGGCACATCAGGGTCTAATCCAATCGTCGGTTCGAGCGGCACCTATTGTCTTGTTGGAATGAATGCAGACGCTCCCCTGGAGTTAATCATTGGCGACACCCAGGTACAGATGTCCTACGGAGGTCAGGTCTCAATGACGGCCACTCATCAGCTGATCAATGGCAGCTATCATTTTTCCGGCAACCTGTTTGTTCCTGGAATGCCGGCGCCGGGGTATCCAGTGGCAACAGGGAGTACCGGCGTTACTGTCGCATCTGATGGTCTGAGTCTGGTTTTTGACTGGCTAGAAGGGCAGGAATCCCAGTTTATATATGGTGAGAGCGGGGCCTGTACCACCACTCCTTACAACATGAATTCAGACCTTCCACAATTTGTTGGTCAAACCCATGTTAATATTTCTGAACTAAATGAGATATCGATGTTTCGTTCAGGGTATAGTCATGCGTATGATGACTCTGTAGAACGTTGCAGAAGTCTCAAGCACTACTATTCGCGGGGCCCAGGTCACACGAACCTGGTTAATTTTTATGCTCCGGTGGATGTCAGAATTGTCATGTGGGAAGATAATCTGATTGGCAACCAGTTTATGCTGCAGCCGACAGATCCGGACTACAAGGCGTTCACATTTAAAGTTTTTCATGTTGAATTAGATAGCAGCCTCAGCGTGGGTGATGTCGTTGCCGCCGGTGACATCATCGGCACTGATGCTATTTCTCATGGTGAAGCGACCTCGACAGATTTCGCCGTTTATGTGTATACGACAGTTGGTGGTCAGGACACCCAGAAGCTCATTTCCATTTTTGATCTCTATACTGCGGATGTAATGACTACTGATTTTTCCGGCTTTCAAAGAAGTGATTTTATTTTTAGTGCGTCTTATCGCGATGCCAATCCATTTTCCTGTTCAGGTGAATCGTTTAATCATAATGCATTCAGCTCACTCGATCCCCATGGTGATGCAAACTTTGTCAGTCTATAACCCTCCGTTTTTGAATTCGTGAGTTAAAACGGTTGGATAATATGGTTGAATTGAGCTGAGTGGTGTCTTCACACTTTATCCTGGGAGTTGTGTCTACACCTTAAACTATTTAAGATGGATATGTCATTTTAAGTTGGGACACAACCACAAGGACAAAAACGAATGTCGAATGTCCAATATCCAATGTAGAATTCCGAAGTTCTGAGGTCTGTCATATGATGAAAGGGATGCCTGCAGACAGGATTAAACCTTAAGTCATATACGGTCCGGACTGGGATGAGCATGAGCATTCACACATGGATGAGTACGGCTCCGATACTCTCAAGTCGGATTACTTTATGAGCTCGGCCTTCTGTATAAGCTGTCACTCCGGACCCCAATCGTCTCACAAAAATTATGATACACACTACACTGCGTCCAGGAAGACATGCCACAAATGCCACATGAACAACCACATATTTTCCATTGCCCTTCCATCAGGGTCACAGAAGGATTGATAAAATCAATTTAAACCATTCGCAGGGCAAGGCGTAAACCCTGCCCGCCATAATCCCCGCCGCTTTATTCTGCCTTTATGGAAACGCCTGAACAGGCACGTCTTGATGCACCTGGGATGAGGGTCAAACTTTCAATATACATTAAAGAGAAATCAGGGAAAGGTAGCATTGGTCACAGTAAAAAAACTAGAGCAACTCTTTGTGGGTGGTGACAGTCCTGCCCCGCCGCTACCGATGACCAGCATAACACATATAAGCACCTCTTGAGGTTTTAGCATCACGTTATATCTCCTCCTCTTTGATCACGTATTCTCACGTAATAAACTGGCCCCGTCCTGTCATGCAACTATTGAATTTAGTTACATTATAAAATTGACAGAATTTTCTGCTTAATGTATTGGTTCATTTGTCCGATATAAAACATATGAATGAGCAAATCCGCGACAAAAGAAGGTCCAAACGGGTGAAGTGTATATACCCGGTTACGTTCAAGATATTCTCTCAAGGTTCGTCATCCAGGTCCATGAATGCTCTTTTCAAGAATATCTCGATAAACGGTGCAACTATCCAGTTCAATGACAAATATGGACTCATAGATCCAACAACTATTATTAATTCCCGTGTAAAAATCGAATTAAACATTTTCAGAAATGACAAGGTATTTCTTTTTGCAACGGTGCGATCACTAATAGAAGCTGATCAAAATAATGATTCCGCTTACTTGATCGGAGTTGAATTTGAAAAGATGGAAAAGTGGCAGGAGGAACACATTAAGAAAATGGCCAATCTCAGAGACAAGGAGCACAATATGATGTGGAACCTCCTGGACCGCAACCAGGAGAACGTTCTTAATTAAAATCATGGGAAGCAATCTAACAAATAAACTTTGGGCATTCGGAGGCGGTAAAGGAGGTGTCGGAAAAAGCATTGTCACTTTACTCCTCGGTACGACGCTTGCGAAGCAGGGAAAAAAAGTACTCCTGGTTGATGCTGACCTTGGTGGGAGCAACCTTCATACACTTCTTGGAATAAGATACCCTGAATACACTCTGGTGGATTTTATTCAGCGGCAAGTTGAAAACATCGAAGAAGTAATTATAGATACACCTGTCAACAACCTCAGGCTTATCTGCGGAGCCGATGATATCCTGGGCCTCGCCAATCCCAAAAGTACACAGAAACATCGAATATTTAATCATTTAAATAAAATACAGTCGGATTTTATCCTGCTTGATCTCGGTGCCGGAATCTCTTTTACAACTATCGATTTCTTCCTGTATGCACCGAATAAATTTGTTGTTCTTACGCCTCAAAACACATCTATTCAGAACTCTTACGGGTTTATCAAGTCGAGTTTATACCGGAAGATCAAACAGGTATTTAAAAAAGACACTGAATGCCTCGAGATTATCGAGCAGAGTATTAATCCGAAGGGATCGCAAAGGATTGAATCCATAGATGAACTCAGGGATGCTTTCTGGATAATTGGAGAGGAGAAGTATAATACACTGAATACCTGCCTTAAGGAATTCAATATTGATATTATTGTTAATATGGTAAAGAACAAGCAGGACGCTAATGTCGGCAAAGTTGTTAAAAAGGTAGCCGAAAATTATCTCAGCTTAAACCTCGAATATACTGGATTTATAAATTATAATCTTATGCTGGAAAACTCCATTAACAATATGGCGGATTTTTTGGCTAATTTCTCAAACAGTGCTTTCGGTGATTCTTTATATCATATTGCAAACAAAATGATTAAGAAGAGCAGGGAATCTGATAATACTCAATCAACCTCTACAGTCATTGAATCGAAAAAACCTGAAGACCTGCAGGACCAAGAGATATTTTTACATACGGCAGGCACTAATAGCGATTAAATGTACTGTATAGACAATTCCTGATTTAGTTCACCTAATAACAAATCTTTGGGGACGTCTTTGGGGACGTTCTTAACTCAGTTAACTTATGATAAGTCAGTTTACCTCATTAAGAACCTCTTCAAAGTTCTCGCTGGTATTGCTAATACAAATTAATTGCTGTCAGTTAATTATTATTAATGAGATCCAACAGTTGATGGGCTGTTTTGGAATCGATCTTCTTCAGAGTTTCATACTCCTGAAACGCTGACTTCTTATCTCCAAGGTTCAGATAGGTAACGCCCAGGTTGTAGCGGGCACCAGGATCATCGGGAATTAAAACAAGCATTTTTCTGTAAGACTCAATAGCATCATTATGTTTGCCAAGCTTGCTGTAGGTGACCCCAAGGTTATAATATGCATCTGCCATGGACGGATTAATTTCCAATGCTTTATTGTATGATGCTATCGCTTCCTCGTGCATTTTCACCTTGCTGTATGCGAGCCCCATATTATAATGTGTTTCCGTATCATCCAGCTTGTAAAACAGGACCTTTTTGTGAGCTGATATTTCTTTTTTATACTCCCTCTGCATGGCAAATGTATAGGCAAGGTTTTTTAAGGCCGCGATAAAATCCGGTTTGATTCTGATCGCTTTTCTGTATGCTCTGACAGCGTCCT
>CAMYJJ010000149.1 GCA_947258735.1 Thermodesulfovibrionia bacterium
AGTTTAAAGCCCTTAAACCCGGCCAATGCGCCAGACCCCTTTGAAGAAAAGGCCCTCCATCAATTTGAAGAGGGATCAAGGGAAGTTTCAATGAAGGAAACTGCCAACGACAGGACAAGTTTCCGGTACATTGTTCCTCTGAATGTGGAGAAAAGCTGTCTTAAATGCCACGCAAAGCAGGGCTATAAAGTGGGGGACATCCGCGGAGGGATCAGCGTATGGTTTGATATTACAGAGATTGAACAGTCCCTGAAAGTCAATAAGATAATTATCACAACCCTTGGGATCGTTACGGCTGTTTCCCTGCTGGGTATTATTTACGCCTTTACCTTTGTTCTCATGAAAAAAATTGATGAAGCCCGGGGCCGGATTGAAGAGCTGGCTATCAAGGACGACCTGACAGGTCTCTACAACAGACGGTACCTCAATATAAAACTGAAAGATGAAATCCAGAGGTCCCGGAGGTTCAAGCTAAACTTGGGATGTATCATGCTTGACATCGATTTTTTCAAAAAAGTAAATGACACCTTTGGGCATCAGGCCGGTGACATGATTTTAAAAAATATTTCAGCTGCTGTATCAGAAAACTGCCGCACCATAGACACCGTGGCCCGCTACGGGGGAGAAGAGATCATTATCGTGCTTCCCGGTCCCGACCTGAAAGCGGTCTATAACCTGGCTGAAAGAATACGAACGGCAGTTGAACGCTTAGAGAATGAATATGAGCAAGGCGTCACCATACCCGTAACGATCAGTCTCGGTGTTAGCAGTTTTACTCCTGATGATTTAAGCAAGATTACCAGCGGCGATCAGATAGTAAAGTACACTGACACCGCTCTCTACAGGGCGAAAGACAAGGGAAGAAACAGGGTGGAAATTGCCGAGAACATTGTGATGTAGAGCAGCCTCGGCTGGAATGTTACACTGGACAGCGACGCCCGTGTCACGGGAAGCAATGAAATTAACATCGCGATTCGTAACGCGGAAAATTCTCCTCTGGATATTGAGAAAATTACCATACTGCGAAGCCGCCCTTCAGGATCGGGGCAAGATGCCTATTTCGATCCGGTCAGGTTACATGAGGGACTCTACAGGGTTCATGCTACGTTCCCGGCCCACGGTTTATGGGATATGATAATTAAGGTTACTCATAACGATGATTCCCTTACATTCAGTAAACGCCTGTATAGAGAAAAAGGAGTTCCGAAAAAATGAAAAAAGTACCGCACTGTTTTCCCCTTTCTTTTCTTATTCTGCTGACACTGTCTCTTTCTGCTCAGATAATAAGGGCGAGATTGAAAAAGTATCGCCTACAGAATTCCCACCACTCTCTGCTGCTATGCTAAAGAAGGAACTGATAGGAACCATGAACATTACTCGGTTTTCACAATGCGGACGCCGAGACGGCGTGATGTAAAGCTCGGATTGCGGTGACGGCGAAGGGAACATCTCAGGAGTTTCGACTTGAGGTTCCAGCTGCCACCCCGTACAATACGGTCAGTGCCGCGGTGAGGTCCCTGAGGGTTCGTCTTTAGGCTTTCAGCATAATAATATTCGTCATACCAGTCTACCACCCACTCCCACACGTTTCCATTCATATCATATATGCCTACTCCATTGGGCTCCTTTTGCCCGACAGGATGTGTTTTCCATCCTGAATTACTACCATACCATGCGAACCTCGTGAGACTGTTTCCTCCGGCATATTTCTCCTGTCTGCCTCCGCTCCTACAGGCATACTCCCACTCTGCCTCGGTCGGCAAGCGGTATCGGGTGTCTGTCCTTTTGTTAAGCCGGCTGAGAAACTCCTGAACATCGTTCCAGTCCATGGTTTCTGCAGGACACTGGTCTCCACACTCCCTGAACTGGGAAGGGTCATTCCCCATAATGTCCCTCCACTGAGCCTGGGTTACCTCGTATTTACCTATAGAGAAATCATCCACACAGACCTCGTGAACCGGTTTCTCATCTTCGTCACAGTCACTCGTCCAGCTTCCGCAACCCATCGCAAAACATCCTCCTTTGATAAAGACAAATTCCATTTCCGTGCCAGGATCTGTGTAACTCTTTTCGCTAACCTCACCCGGCTCTAAATGTGGTTCTGGCAGTATCAGGCCGGATCTTTGGTCCGGATAAAGACCCTGTTCTGATTTTTCCTGACTAGATTTATACAGGTAAAAACCGCCGACAAGGAGCAGAATGAAAACTGACACAAGAAAAAGTGAGATGTTCTTTTTACCCTTTATATTCTTATCCTTTCATTTTTCCTTTATACTCATGAAACAATATTTTCGTTCCAGGGTCCGCCTTTGCTTTCTGCAGCAAACATGTCCACCCTGCTCATTGTCTAAACGACCCGGTTGCAATTATATTGCATTGGGATTGCACGCTGCTATATCAACTATTTAGCGAGATCCCCATCTTCGTTTTCTGATTCTTCAGGATATTCCTGATAATCTTTTCTCACATACCCCTGTACTCGAAACAGCGCCTTGCGGTATTTGGAGATGTGAGGTTTAAGACGAAAGGCCTTTTGAAACTGCTCAAGGGCTTCAGAATAATTACCCATATCGCGGTAGGCCTTTCCCAGCCAGTATGCCGCGCTTGCGCTTTCCGGTTTCTTTTCTACCCGTTTCAGGGCGACCCTGAGCGCACTGTCCAGATGCTGATCTGCCATTTCTTTATCACCCATCTGGCGATAGGTTTTTGCCAGGGAAAGATTGCTGGATACATTTTCCGGTTTTATCTTCATGCGTCTGGAATCGATATCAAGCGCCTTCTGGAGGTAAAGATCTGCCTTTTCTTCTTTGCCCTGCTTGTCATAACAGGTTGCAAGCCTTCTCTGAATGGAGGCGCGCCCCGGCTCCCGTTTGTCCATCTCATGATACAGGCGTGCCGCAATGTTCCACTGTTTGTAGAGCCTGTATCTGCTGGCAAACTTTTCAATGCCATTGTTCATTCTGCTTTCCATTCGTGCCTTTATGCGGGGGGATGCATAGGACGCATACGTTGCTGTAACTGACAGCACCATTACACAGAGAAAGATCACCACGGTGCCAACGGCAATGCGTCGGGAGAACGATGCATCTCCCGGGGTTTGATGAACGTCAAGGCCCTGCCGATGGTCTGTCCAGTAATAAAAGGAGGTAATGGACAGGGCAAAGGGGGTGAGTATTTCAGCGACCTCCGCCTCATTAAAACTCAGGAACCCCAGTTCGAGAAATGCGCTGCATACAAAGAAGGGCCAGACATAGAGCGGAGGCGCGGGAATGCCCCTTTTCTCTATCCACAGAGCAGCCTTCCATCTAAGACGAATGGCAAGGGGATATATCAGACCATAGAGAATGAATCCAAGCGAGATTATAAATGCAATGGTTTTCTTTAGCGGCGTTCCAAAGGGGCCGGTAAAGAAATTGTGGATATTGGTCTCCCTCTGAAGGTTGTGGGTACGGAAGAAATCAGGGCTTTCTATGTCGAATATGCGCTGGCCCCATGATATTTCCTCTCCGATCACATAAAAACATGCAAGAGTTAAAACGGCAAAAAAAATCCGGAACCGCGACTTTGCTAAAGCCAACTTTAGTGAAAAGACCATGGCAGCAGCAAAAAAGAACACCTGCATCCACTCGCCGAAAAAATCCTCATAGGTAGCGACAATATATGCCATCGGAAACCTGACAGCCATGACAACATAGGCGCTCACTATGACAGTGAACAGGACGGAGGCAACAATTACATGAGATTTGCTTTTAAACATAGTATAGTTTGATGAAATACAATAATAAATTATATCAGCTTGCTAAATTGAATGACCAGTATAATTTTCTTGAGATCAGAGTCCGGACAAAAAAAGAGGCCCGGCTGATGCCGAGCCTCTCATAATCTTCAATAAGTACGTGACCCTATCACCTTGTCCACCAGTTTAATCCCTGCCACCACCAGTATGACGAGTCACCGGAGTCGCCCTGCATTTCACTGTCTGAATCACTGTCACTGTCTGCGTATGTATGGTCGCCCATGACGTATTCAATATTTACGGTCACTGAGGCCTCATCCATGCACTGATCGGCGCACTCACCGTTTGTGCATGACGATGCCAGGAATCCCTTTACCTGTACCGTGTTTGTTACATCGTCGGTCACACAGTACGTCAGCTCTACGGTTTCTGACGATCCTTCAGGGAAGGATGGAAAGTACGCAACCTGTCCGAGTTTATTGTCATGTGCGGAGACGTTTACAAGATCCGCTCCATTGTTCGTAATTACATATGTGTAAGTGACCACCTGATTGACCGGGCAGACATAGTTGCAGATGCCCTGGCTATCGCTGTCCGAATCGTAGACAGTACCTGAATCATTCTTGTAACCATAATGATAACTATAATGTTCACTGTCAGAATCATCGGAATCGTAATGGGAATCTGAATCCGAGTCATTATCACAGTCACCGGAATCAGTGTCGCCGTCACCGTCAGAGTCCGAGTCAGAATCACTGAAGTCCTTAAAAACGCCTTCACAGGAACAGTTACCTCCGTTAAGGGGATCACTGTCTGAATCAGAGTCATTGTCACCGTCACCTGAGTCAGTGTCACCGTCGCCGTCGGAGTCGGAGTCAGAGTCGCCTGTGGGGACTTCATTGTCGCATGGACATTGAACAATTGGTTTGTCTACGGTTTTTGTGACCTCTATTTCACAGAACTTAGGAGTGAAAACGCCGTCAATAACTCCGTTTATATTAAAATCACCACCTTCGCAAAGATCAGCACCGCCAGTAATGATCATGGTGCTCCCTGCCAACCGGTCAGCGTGCAGGGCTGACTCGAATTCATCGATGAACCGTGAAGGATTGGTCGCTGTTGTGGCTGTCGCCCCGACAACATAATTCAATGTAGTCATGTCATTCGGGTCGAGGTTGACACCAGTCGGATGCAGGGCCCACCCCGAGCCAACATTATATATCTTCATTCCGGGCATCGCTACGTCACCACCCACTACGAAATCACTTATGAAGTACGTATTAGAAGGGGGATTTGGACCCGGTGCGCTGACCTCGAGCTGCGCACCCGGCTGAGTTGTCAATGATGCTGCCCCAACGATGCAATCTGCTGCAGCTATGGTCGCATTTTGTAATAAAACGCGTACGTCATTGGGTGGGGGCGGAACAGGGGGAACAAACATGATCGTCTCATCAGCGGGTTGTGTAAACGGGGTGAATACGGTTCCGTCGGAATACTGCACACTGGTAACATACGCATTTAGGAATGTCAAAGAGACATCCCCGCTCACAGGATCGACCGTGGACCTCAGGGTCCCTGAATACGTTGCTTGCGGCGGCTGTATCTGCGCCCAGACACTACCTGCAATTACACATAAAATAAGTGATGCAAAAAATACTGTCCATAGTATACGTCTCATTTCTTAATTCTCCTTTCACGTTATTTTTATAAATAAAAGCAAATGCCCTTTCTGGGTCATCTAAATTCTTCTTTTCGCATGTCGAATGGTATACAGTGCAGCTTACAGAATCAATACTATTTAACAAATTTTATCATGTGACTTTGCATTGTCAAGGTATAATTTTGCTTCGTTATAATAATATTGAATTTTTAAATGACAAACGTTGGATACCTACGATAGTAGTTGTGAGACAAAATTAAATTATCTTGTTAGAAACAATTTAATCCTTAAATACACATGAAACACTGACCTGTAACCTATTACGAAAAAAGATTTCTTCTGCCCCTTACGATCCGCATACCTGCTAATACAGTACCCCCGGTAAGGAAGAGGACTGTGCTTACTGGCTCGGGAACAACTACCATCTTCCCGTTGGCAGTTCCGCTTTCATTACCAGTAAAATTAGCCGGTCCAGCAAAGTTCACGCTGATAGCCAGGTCGTAACCACTGTTGAGCTGGCTCTGTAGTTCAGACAGATAAGTAGAACCGATGGTATTGTTGATCGAGACATTTGTCAGGTTAATAATATCCCAGAACTCATTCACACACCCTGAGGAGCCTGAGCAGCTGTTGGTTATATCAAATTGGTCGATATGGGCTGTCAGGTACGCATCATTAATCGCACCTCCGAAGGCTCCGATGTAAAAGTTATCTCCCGCAGGCGCGTCAAAAGAAAGACCGCCACTCGAGTTTGTGAGCATAGGAAAGACGACGCTCGCCCACTGGATGTTATCGCTAACCGAAGACGTTTCATCCAGGTACCAAACCTGATTAACGTACGAATTATTGATCGTCAGCGTGTCTGTACCATCGTCGTACGAGTAGCCGTCTTGCCAGTCAAGCTGTGGATACGCAGGGACAAGCGCAAATGCGCCGGATGTAACGGATAGCAACGCAATTGTTATTATCACTGCTGCACACGTATGTTTTGTCACTCTTTTCATGAGTCCTCCCCTATCATTTTATATGTATATTCCTCAATAGTATTTCGTAATGTTGTTTGTACTTTTTGCCCATTTTAATACAGTCTACGAAATAACTCGGCAATAGTCAAATTTATATTTTTTATCAACTATATAAGATATAAATATAGGCGTAATTGCGCAATTATACCGCTATTGTGTCTCGCGCACTATTTCAGAACAATAACACCTTAATTTATAGACAAA
The DNA here is from genome assembly GCA_947258735.1 of Thermodesulfovibrionia bacterium. The sequence continues at coordinate 6,626 of CAMYJJ010000149.1, forward strand.
AATTATACAGGATCGATATTGAAGGAAACTCCTTATTTTAAAAGGGAGCAGGGAACAGGCGTGTGTGAATTCTTATTGTTCGGCACAGTTTTGTCCTTCATACCAGGGGGCAACATCGGTGCAGGGGCGCATCGCAATACGCCCCTGCGAAAAGAATCAGTCGATTTTCTGAAACATCTGCTTTTTGGCCTTGCATACCGGGCACTGTTCAGGGGCTTCCCCTTCTGCTGTGTATCCACAGATGTCACATACATAATAGTCAGTGTCAGCGTTGTTGCCAAGGTTATCAAGCGCCTTCTGATAAAGACCTGCATGAATCTTTTCCACATCATTGGCAAAATTGAAACTCCGCAGAGCGCCTTTATGTCCTTCTTCTTCAGCATCCCTGATCATCTCGGGATACATTTCCTTGAATTCATGTGTCTCTCCACTAATTGCAGCTTCCAGATTTTCTTTTGTAGTCTTAATGCCGCCGAGCTGCTTCAGGTGACTGTGGGCATGGACTGTTTCCGCGGCTGCCGCAGCCCTGAAAAGTTTGGCGACCTGGGAATACCCGTCCTT
>CAMYJJ010000150.1 GCA_947258735.1 Thermodesulfovibrionia bacterium
CAGTCCGGGATCATGAAGGAGCTGATAGCAGCTGTTTACTGCCCCGAACCTGTCGTCTTTGCATCCATACACAAGCCTTCCCAGCCGTGCATTGAGCATAGCCCCTGCACACATGACACAGGGCTCCTGTGTCACATAGAGCGTTGCATCAGGAAAGCGCCAATCTCCTGTTTTTACAGATCCTTCCCTGATTACCGTCAGTTCAGCATGAGCTGTGGGATCACAGGTGGTTTCCTTGCTGTTACAGGCAGAGACTATAACCTTCCCATTCTGCACAAGCACTGCCCCAACCGGCACTTCACCTTTATCATAAGCGACCATAGCTTCATTCAGAGCCAGTTGCATATAATCTTGATCCCTATTCATTTTTTTTGGAAGGCTTTGGAAAACATACAGGGCAGTAGAGTTCTCCATAGTCAAGACTGCAGATATGTCCGCATTCAGAGCAGCATTCGCATTTGTCTAATGGTTTTTCACACATCTCACAACTCTTGATCTTGTCTGTCATAGCCTTGAATACTTATCGGGGTTCATTAGCTTAACGCAGGCGGCACAATCCTCTTAAGGTTTGGCGGCACTTCCCTTTTTGGCTGGGGCTGTTTATCTTTGAGAGCAGATCAGCAAGCGGGTTCATAATAGTCCTTTGGACATCGTATAAGGAAGACAGGTCTCTGCAGATCACATAATAGACTCTTCATATCGCCTTCAATTATAACAGATATCTGGTTTTAGTCAGCAATTATGGAGATAGCATATATATACATATTTATTTACATGAAACGATGGGTAAAATTAAATACAATATTAACAGGTACATTTAAGATGTTATAAAGATTATTTTATCATGAGCTTACCCGCTTTCATTTATTAATTACATCACTACAAGAAATCGAATATCTTTTTGAAAGGGATACAGTCAATCTGTATTTAACTGAACTAACATATCGCTATTGCTTGCATCTTATCTGATAAATCCGGTATTCTTTTCTCTGTTATGTCCACATTATCACCTGAAGAGCAGTTACAGATAATCAAACGGGGCACGGTAGAGATTCTTCTTGAGAAGCAGTTGTTAAAAAAGCTCGAAACGTCTTTTAAAGAACAAATACCTCTTAAAATTAAAGTGGGATTTGACCCGACGGCACCTGATATTCATCTGGGGCACACTGTGCTGCTTGAAAAGATGCGCCAACTCCAGGACCTCGGTCATGAAATCATCCTTATCATTGGTGACCTGACCGCGATGATCGGAGACCCTACCGGCAGGTCAGAAATACGAAAACCGTTAAGCAGACAGGATGTACTGCAACATGCAGAGACCTACAAGGAGCAGGTGTTTAAAATACTGGATGAATCAAAAACGGTTGTCAGATATAACAGCGAATGGCTTGAGAACATGACCTCCATGGAGATCATCAAGCTTCAGGCGAAACAGACCGTAGCGCGCATGCTTGAACGGGAAGATTTCAAGCAGCGGTTTAAAAATCAAAACCCGATCGGCATTCATGAATTTATCTATCCCCTTCTGCAGGGCCATGATTCCGTTGTCCTGGAATCTGATATTGAAATAGGAGGGACTGATCAGCGCTTCAACCTGCTTATGGGAAGGGAGCTGCAGGAAGATGCCGGGCAGATACCGCAGGTGCTCATTATCCTGCCTCTTCTTGAAGGTACGGACGGGGTAAAAAAGATGTCTAAGAGTCTGGGCAACTATATAGGTATTGCAGAACCGGCAAAGGAGATCTATGGAAAGATTCTCTCTATCAGTGATGACTTGATGGTGAAATATTATGAACTGTTAAGTCATATAAGCCTTGATGCATTAAACACCCTGAAACAGGGTCTGAAAGATGGTTCCATCCATCCCAAAAAAGCCAAGGAGTCCCTGGCCCTTGAAATCGCCGGACGATACTGGGACCAGGATACCGCAATAAAGGCAAGGGATGAATTTGATACCGTGTTCAAAGACAAGGGTCTTCCTGATGATATCCCTGTTTTCAACATGGGTGAGGGAGATCAGGACTGCTGGCTGCCAAAGATAATGAAGGACTCCGGTCTTGCAAAAAGCACAGGTGAAGCAATGAGGCTCATAAAACAGGGGGGGGTCAGTATTGATAATGACAAATGCACAGACCCGGACAAAAAACTATCTGCCGGTCAGGAGTTTCTTTTAAAAGTTGGCAAGAGGCGGTTTCTGAGGTTGAAGTAGTCCCTTTGGATATGTGCCCCCCGTATTATTCGATGTTTACCTGAATTGCAGGTCTCCTGCATCCTTGCTTTATCGTGCTTTCTTTGGGATGGTCCGGAATTATAATCCCAGTAAATCGGTTATACACGACGTGAGATTGTATGATCCGGCCTGTTTGCAGTAGAAAAACATACTTCCTATACATGCGGCTACCGAAAGCACGAGTACTATAACCGGCCCTTTAATACCCTTTTTTTCTGACTCAAGATCATTAAACTGAGAAGAAAGTATCGTCTCCGGGGGTGATACATCATTTTTTTGAACAGACGCGGCAGACTCTGCAGCTGGTTCCTGTACCTCTGCCGGTATTTCTTTGGGATGTGCTGCCTTTTCAGACACCTGCTCCCGCTCTTTTGCCTTAAGCGAAACAATATAATGAAATACATCGGTGACCATGCCTATTTTTTGCGTGGCCTCATATACATCGTGAGCATCTATGAACTGCTTCTGTTTATCAAACGCAACCTGCAGTGCCCTGTCACACAGTGAGTTAATCGTACGGGGTGTTCCTTCAGACTTAAAGGCCAGAGAGATCGCCTCCCAGCCTGTGTCGGTAAATATATCAGGGTGGCCTCCTGCTATCTGAATACGGTGTGATATATATTTTTGTACCCGTTCCGCATCCATTTTACCCAGTATTTCCAATGCTGCGATGCGCTGTTTAAATGGCTCCATTTCAGGCTTATTAATGATATCCATTATCTCTTCCTGTCCGAGAAGCAGGATCTGGATAAGTTTGGTGGGCCCCTCTTCAAGGTTGTTCAGCAGACGAATCCCGTTAAATGTGTCCTCTGACATCAGGTGTGATTCATCAATGATCATCATGCACCTGCTCCCCTCCTCAATTACCTTTAACAGGGCGGCCCGTATGTCCCGGATGACAAATGTCCGCTCTGTGGAAGATAACTCAAGACCGAGTTCCTGGGAGAGGTAAAGCAGAAGGTCCATGCTGTTTGCCGGCGGTTCTGCTATCCAGATCAGCTGCAGGGTCTGAGCAAAATCAGATTTGATCATCTGACTCAGGGTGGTTTTGCCCGAGCCTATGGGTCCAGTTACAACCATTAACCCCCTGCCGACCTTTAAAGACTCTGTAATATGACCGCGCACAATATGATAATCTCCCTGATCAAAAAAGAAGACCGGATCAGGAACATTTTCAAAGGGCAGCTGTTTCAGTCCGAAATGTTCTGTATACATATATGCTAAAACACCCTCCCAACCGGAACGAGTTTCACCTCAACTCTCCTGTTTTTTGCCTTGCCTGCTTCTGAATCATTCGAAGCCACAGGACGGGTATCGCCATAACCGGCTACAGATATACGTTCACGGGGTATGCCTTTTTCAATAAGTATACGCGCTATTGCCCTGGCCCTGAGAAATGAGAGGTCCATATTGTCCTTATACGGTTTTCCCGGAACTGCCTGAATCGGTTCATTATCGGTATGGCCCTCAATAACTACATGGTAATCGGGTGCCGCTGATATAGATTGTACCACTTCATTCACGGAACTTATCAGGCTGTCACTGACAACGACCTGGCCTGATTGAAATGTTCCTCCTCCCAGCACCGCAAGGACCTGTGTTTTCTTCACTGGCTCTCTGGTCTTATGCTCTGCACCTGTTTCGTTCTGAATGATTGTGGGAACTTCCACAGGATTTAATTTTGCTGCCTTTATCTGATCTGGCAGGGCCAGCTGTACGTCCCGTTCTGTGGCTTGCGGCTCAGGGTAATCAGGCTCTTCAGGTTCAGTGTCCCTCACAACCGGTCCGGATGCAGGTTGCACTTCAGGTTCAGTATCCCTTTCAATCGGCCTGGTCGGGGGTTGCACTTCAGGTTCTGCTTCCCTGACAACCGGCTTTTCCGGTTTGCTTTTATAGCTGAAGTTATACCCCGGGATTTCCAATGCCCTGTACGTTATAACTCCCGATAAAATAAACAGTATAATTGAGAGGCCGATAATAAATATGCGCAGAGTATAGTATTCGAATTAATAGGTTGTCAGCTTTAGATATCTTAAAGTATTCATTTCAGTAATTCAATCAGTGAAGTATGCACGATACCAGTGAACGGCTGGTCAGCCAGGGGTGCATAAAAGAAGAATCAAAGGCTTCAGCGTGCAGACACGTGAATGTTTCAAGGCGTGAACAGATGAAGACTGAACGTGCAACACTCATTTCGGCATTAAATTGAGATACGTGTTTTATTCCCTGCCAAAATCATCATCATACCGAACAATATCATCTTCCTCAAGGTAGTGGCCCATCTGCACCTCTATGATATGGAGGGGAATCCTTCCGGGGTTTTCCAGGCGGTGGCGGTTTGCCTTGGGCACAAAGGTCGACTCATTTTCCTTCAGTATGATCACCTCTTCACCATTGGTAATTTTAGCTGTCCCCTGGGCAACGATCCAGTGTTCGCTGCGATGATAATGCATCTGCAGGGAAAGCTTGGCCCCGGGATATACAACAATCCGTTTGATTTTACTGCTGCTGTTTTCTTCCAGAATGGTATATGTTCCCCATGGCCTGTATACAGTAACATGAGATTTGTATTCCGGTCTTCCCTGTTTTTTTAGGTCCTGCACAATCGCCTTAACATTCTTGCTTTTCTCCAGGTCTGAGACAAACACCGTATCAGGAGTCTCCACAATCACGATATTCTCCAGATCATTGGCAACAACAAGCCGGTTGTCACCCCTGATAAAGCACCCTCTGGTGTTCTGGAGTATGACGTCTCCTTCAGTAACATTGTCGTCCTCTTCCTTTGGCAGGAAGTCATACAGAGATTTCCAGGTACCGATGTCGCTCCATCCAAAGTCAACAGGCAGGACAACCCCTTTTTTTGTTTTCTCCATAACGGCATAATCAATAGATGTATCAGGAAGTGTCTGATAGTCTTCCAGTGTGATCTCTCCCTTTGATACCATTTTTTTAACCTTCATGAGCATTTCCGGTTCATGTGCTCTGAACTCCTTAAGCAGTACTGATGCCTTGAATGCAAACATCCCGCTGTTCCAGAAAAAATTCCCTGCTTTGAGGTACTTCCTGGCTGTTTTCTCATCCGGCTTTTCCACAAATCTCTTGATGGACAGGGCCCCGCCCTTTTTCCTGTTTGCGCCCTCAATATATCCATACCCTGTCTCCGGGTAATCCGGTTTTATACCAAACGTTACGATATGGTCTGCATTGGCAAGATCAATGGACGTCTTCAGGTTTTTCTGAAACTCATCAACATTGCTTATAACATGGTCTGATGGAAATATTAATACAATCGCATCTTTTTCTTTTTTAAGTATTTCAAGAACAGCAAGTAAAATCGCAGGAGCGGTGTTACGTCCGCAGGGCTCACTGATCACCTTGCCTTCAGAAGAAATCTGCAGTTCTTCCAGATGACGGCCTATTTCAAAAAAATGGTCTTCTCCGCATACAATCCTCACATCGTCAGGCTTCAAAACAGGAGATAGCCTCCTGATTGTGTTCTGAATCAATGAATCATCCCCAACAAGATTAACAAGCTGCTTCGGATACAGCTCTCTGGAGATAGGCCATAACCGGGAACCGGAGCCTCCGGCAAGGAGAACAGGATAGACTGGCAACTTCTTTTTTATTAAACTTTTTTTAGCAGGCATACATTGTTAAGTAATGAGATATCAACAATTATAAATGTTTATAAAATACAAGGTCAATTATATAGTCGGTTTGATGTCTGCATGTCTTAAATAAACAGGGAATTGTATAAAGATATTTTCATAAGGGTCTACATATGCAGTTTTTGGCCGATTAATGGTGAAATTCCTTCCAGCAGTCTTCATTTTCGATGTTCGATGTAATAATCCGACATAATTCGTTTTCAGACGGACTGCTTTCCCGGCTGAGGTCCTCCAGCATATCCCGGGGCAGATCAATCATGCACATGTTATCTTTTTTAATCAGCTGAAACCTGTAAAAACGGGAAGTGAAAAAATAGAATATACGGTAAATGATGATCGTATTATCGAGTTCCCTGATCTGCTTTTCGATACGATTAAAAGAGGGAACATCTTTTTCATCCACAATCGGGTCATCAGGATCATTCACGTGTTCATCCATACAGCCTCCACTGAAAATTATAGATACTTAGTGGCCTCATATATTAGTCTGAATATATTGGTTTTTCAGGATACATGCAATATACGCGGTCCTGTTTATTCTTTAAACAGGTCTCCGCTTGCACCGTTTTCATCATCCTTATCAACAACGCGGGCCACACTGACAACTTTATCTTTCTCTGCAAGATCTATCAGCCTGACCCCCTGGGTGGCCCTTCCGATCAGGGAAATGCTCTTTGCCTTTGTACGGATTGTCTTGCCGCTGCTTGCAATGATGATTATCTCATCATCTTTTGTCACCTGAAGCACCCCTATAACCTTACCATTTTTAGGGGTCACTTTTATCGTGAACACTCCCTTTCCACCTCTGGTCTGAAGCCGGTATTCACTGGCCTTTGTACGCTTGCCATATCCCTTTTCCGTTACGGTGAGAAGTGTAGTATCATCATCAAGTACATCTACCGATACAACTTCATCTCCCTCTTTCAGTCTTATTCCGCGGACCCCCTTTGCTACACGTCCCATGGCCCTTGCATTGCTTTCATTAAACCTGATGGATGAACCGTTCCGGGTACTCAGGTTGATGTCTTTCTTTCCATCAGTTAACCGTACACCGATAAGTTCGTCCCCATCTTCCAGCTTGATCGCATTAATACCGGTTGAACGGGGGTGACTGTATGCTGCCAGGGCGGTTTTCTTGACAACCCCGTTTTTCGTGGCCATAAACAGAAACTGGTCATCCTTAAACTCTTTTATCGGAAACACAGCGGTGATTCTTTCCCTCTGCGATATATGCAGCATAGTTACCATAGCCTT
>CAMYJJ010000151.1 GCA_947258735.1 Thermodesulfovibrionia bacterium
ATAATCATAACCTGTTGCGCATTTGTCGGGTTCAAAGCAATATCTAAGACCGTTTCTGAAGCAGTATTAACGTTAATAAGTTTTGATCCATATACAGTCAGGTATTGCGCAACTCCTGTATAATATACTTCGTCTTCTTCGTCTTTTTCTTTAGACCCATATAAAATATCCTTTGTCATCCCTTTGACCAGCAACAGTTCCTCAACCGTGCTGAACAGCGCGTCTTTACTGCTATAGGGCGGTTCAAGTGATGTATAATAATCTTCTTCAGCCCCGTTCAGCCTGTGCAGGTCATTGTCATCCTTCCAGTCGAAGATGGAATCAACTATGACATCCACATCAGTAATGTCAACGCCGGAATCATGAAAAAGGAGCTTCAGGTCTTCTTCCGTGACTTCATTAATGTTCAGCTTTCGCTCTTCATCCATGATGATATATTCAAAGCTTCCCTTGCCCATTTCCCCTTTTCTGGAAGGTTTCACCTCTTCCTCTTCTCCGAACAGGAGCATGCCCTCTTCATCAAGATACATAACTTCTGATGTATTAATTGAAAGCAGTTCAAGCTTGGCCTTCTCAGTTCCGGCAAGTGCCAGTTGATAGGCCTCCTCTTCTTCCTTAAAGTTCCTGGCTATATTGATTTCGGTCCTCATGGTGAAGGAAAACTCTCCTACGATTGCAGTGAGAACAACGATTACCCACACGACCATTACCAGTGCCACTCCTCCTGTCTCATCGTGTATCGTACCAGACTGATGATGACATTCATTCTTATACATTAAAGTCATTTTTTTATCATTCTCTTCTACTTCCACGTCCACTTCCTCTTTTTCTTTCGCTCTCGTTTTCATTTATCACTAATGAACGCTGCATCAGATTAACCCTGAACGGCTGGAAATACGAGAGTTTAATACTGACAGAGTCGGGTAATGCATCTTCATTGTCCCAGGTGTCACTCCAATCATCCTCTTCACTTCCATAATACTCAAATACAACCTCTTCAATATCAGCATCCAGGACCTCTTCATCGCCTTCTATATGTTCCATGACATCTTTGTCCGGGAGCCGTCCTTCCTTGTAAAACAGGATCCCGTCCTTATATGAGTACCGCACCCATTTAAGGCCTCCGTACGAACTATCCGCAAGCGTGGTCACAAAAAGTATTGAATCTTTTTCACCCTTGAATAAAATGGATTCTTCAACATCATCCTCAAGCTCTGTCCGGTAGAGATAAAATGATTTTAACTGTTGTGTTAACATGCCGGACAGTATCCTCAACTTCTGGGTTTCTACTGTTTCTGCCTCTCCTTTGTCCCACGAATTGACCCCTATTCTGAAACCCTGTCCAATGATGAGCGCCACAAGAGTCAGGATAGTGATGGATACAATCAGCTCAAGAATGGTAAATCCCTTTATTGATGTAATGGTGCCGGATATGTGCCTGTTCATCATTATTACTTCATGTTTACTTCTTACATTCATATACGTTATGCCCTTCTGATACGATACGGGCTCTACATAAAACAGTGTCACATACATGTTAACTTTCATCAATTGAGATGGTCTTTAAACTGACCATCTGCATTGACTGAGGTTTTCGCAATGCATCTCCCCATGATATAATTACTTTTAATTTTATTAACTTAAAGTCAACATCTTCAGGTTCTTCATAAGGTTCTGCCGAGGCCTGCCATCTATACCCGTCCTCAAAATTTCCGCTCCCCGATTCCGGGAAAAAAGACAGTTCCTCCATTTTATTTTTTGCATGAACAACAGCCCGGGTATAATCACAGGAAGTCCTGCTTGCCCGTAATCCTCCAGAGAAAAGCTGCAAAATCATCACCAGGCTTACCCCTACAATTGCCATGGCTACTATCACCTCAACGAGCGTAAAGCCCGGGTTTCCGTTATTCCTCATTTTTAATCACATCAATTCTTCCTGTTATCCTGTTTACCTCAATAAAGTAATCAACTCCATTTTCCCTGCCAAGACGGATCGTACCACCTGAAGAGTTTCCCTGAGGGAAAAATTCAATGTACTGGATGTCCTCGTCATTATCATCCATGGTGATCAGAAGGTTTTCAGGCATCGCTCTGGAAATAACGGGCATTCCCTCTTCATCGTCATTCCCTTCTTTATTATCTGCCTTAACGTCACCTGCAAATAACTTTACAAGTCCCTTATCTTTATTGATAACAAAACAGTATGTCTTTTTTTCCGATGCAGCATGATTACGAGCGTACCTGAGGATTGATGAAATCTCCTTTGTAAAGGTCTTCATCTCACGTCCGCCAGAGCCTCTGCCTATCATGATTCCCACAACTCCCGAAGCAATACCAATAATCACCAGCACGATAACCAACTCGATAAGCGTAAACCCTGCCCTGCCTGACCGTGGTCCGTTACATTTCAGATCATATGCATCATGATATAGCCGGCTTTCAGTCAGCATCTGTATATCAGCATATTATCTCAGGCCCTTCCAGCTGACAATATCCCTGTTTTCACCTTCACCACCTTCAGATGCATCTGCTCCCAAAGAATACAGGTCATAATCACCATGATTTCCGGGTGATTCATACACATACGGTTTTCCCCAGGGATCAAGAGGGATCTCATTTTTTCTTAAATATGGGCCATTCCAGTCTTCAGACCCGGAAGCTGCAGTGATCAGTGACTCAAGCCCTTCACTGGATGACGGGTACTTTCCAACATCGAGACGATATGAATCAAGGGCTGTTCCAAACAGCTCTATCTGCGCATATGCAGCATTTGTCTTGGCAGTCTCAAGTTTGCCGAACATTTTAGGGACGACAAGGGCAGCCAGAAGTCCCAGAATAATCATGACAACCATCAGTTCAATCAGCGTAAAACCACGTTGATATCCTGACAATACGTTTCTCTTATTATTGCTCATTAAAACCTCCCTTGAAGGCAGTTCTTAGTTCTTAGTTTATCTAAAATGGCAGTTCATTAATGCTGAATATTGCTGTAAGCATGGCAATGACAATGAACCCTACCACAATTCCCATTATTAAAATCAATATCGGTTCCAGCAGTGCAAGCATGCGTTTCACAGTTGTCCTGACCTCTGAATCAAAACGGTCAGCAATCTTGATCAGCATTTCGTCCAGTCTTCCTGTCTCTTCACCCACTGTAACCATATGCACCGCAAGAGGAGGAAATATTTCACTGTTCCGTAAAGGCTCGGCAATACCCCTTCCTTTTCTGGTGGCCTCCCGAACTGAAGCTATTATTTCGGATATCTTTTCGCTGCCAAGGGTCCCTTTTACAATCTGCAAAGCATTCAGGATCGGTACGCCGCTGCTCAGAAGGGTACCGAATGTCCTTGCAAACCTTGATACGGCAGCCTCCCTGTATAACTTGCCGAATAAGGGAAGGCTGAACTTTAACTTGTCCCAGTACTCTCTCCCTTTCTCAGTTCTTATATATTTCTTCAGTCCTACAACCCCTCCGATAACCAGCAGCAGCAGTAACCACCATGACTTGATAAGCGTATTGCTGATCGTAATCAATATAACCGTTGGAAGAGGCAGTGTTTCTCCCATATCAATAAATATCTTGGAAAACTGCGGTACGACAAATGTTAACAGGATAATGACGGCAGCACCACCGACAAAACTCAATAGAACAGGATAAATAAGTGCAGAGCGGACGTCCTCCTTTAATGCCTGGGAATTCTCCAGATACACCGCCATTCTGGTTATGGTGTCCTCTATAAAACCTCCTGCTTCACCGGCCTTTATCATATTTACAAAAAAAACCGGAAAGACAGCCGGGAATCTTGTCAAGGCCTCAGAAAAAGATTTCCCGCTCCTGACCTGGGACATCAAATCCTGTAACAGCTCCTTCAGCTTTTTCTTCTCCGTAAGATCAGACAGGATTGAGAGAGACCTGTCAAGGGTAAAGCCCGCTTCGAGAAGGACACCCAATTGATAGGTAAACGTCATAATATCTTTTTCAGTTATCCTGCTCCGGAGGGTCGATAGAAATCGGCCTAATCCTCCCTCATCATCGACCGCCCTGTTTACCTTTAACGGGAAATATCCCATGTCCTGGATACGGCTGATAGCTGAGCGCTCATTCGCTGCCTCTATCGTATCGTTGACAATAGTGCCTTCCCGGGTGGTAGCTTCAAAATTAAATGTATCCATCAGATACCCTCTTGGGAAACCCTGAGAACTTCCTGGATAGTGGTTACACCCTGACCCACCTTTTCCCAGCCGCTGTCCCTCAACACCTGCATCTGTTTTTCCACTGCCTTTTGTCGAATTATGTCCGCGCTGGACTTATCAAGAATCAACCTTCTTATCTCACCGTCAACAATCATAAGCTCAAAAATACCGGTTCTTCCGCGATACCCTGTATTCCTGCACTCGTCACATCCCGTACCATGGTACGCAGTGACTTTCGACAGGTCAAGCTCGGCCTTATCAATTACTTCCTGTTCAGGTGTATAGACTTCTTTACAAGATGAACAGATGACCCTCACCAGCCTCTGGGCAAGGACCCCTATCAGTGATGAAGATACAAGAAATCCCTCTATTCCCATATCAAGAAGTCGTGTAACCGCGCCCGGTGCGTCATTGGTATGAAGTGTGCTGAAGACAAGGTGTCCTGTGAGTGCCGAGTGGATGGCTATTTCTGCAGTTTCAACATCCCTGATCTCGCCGACCATAATGACGTCAGGGTCCTGTCTTACAATGTGTCTGAGACCGCTTGCAAAGGTCAGACCTATCTGGGGCTTTACCTGTATCTGGTTAATACCGTCTATCTGATATTCAATCGGGTCTTCTACCGTAATGATCTTTTTTTCATCAGAATTTATCTTATTTAATGATGCATATAATGTTGTCGTTTTACCGCTTCCGGTTGGTCCTGTAACGAGCAGCATGCCATACGGTGTAGTAATCAGGTTTTCATATTTTTCCTGTGTCGCAGCAGGGAAGCCGAGATGGTCAAGAACGATCAAAGCGCTCCCCCTGTCAAGGATCCTCATGACAATGCTTTCGCCATATATCGTCGGGATTGTGGAGACACGGAGGTCTATGTCCCTCCCTGATACTCTCAATTTTATCCTTCCGTCCTGGGGCAGTCGTCTTTCAGCAATGTTAAGCCTGGACATTATTTTCACCCTGGATATAACAGCTGGCTGTATTCTCTTTGGCAGAGACTCAACCTCTGTGAGTGCACCGTCAATTCTGTATCTTACCTTTACGTTGTTCTCAAAGGGTTCTATATGTATATCGCTTGTTCTTCCTTCAACAGCTCGGGTAATGAGCATGTTGACAAGCTTGACAATAGGCGCTTCAAATGCCATGTCCCTCAGGTGGTGCACATCCTCCTGCAGCTCAAGCCCTTCGGTTTCTGACTCTTCTTCCCTCATACCCTCCATGATATTGGTCATCTGAACATTCCCGCCAAAATACTGCTCAATAGCCTCCATAATGTCTTTTTCACTGCTCAGGAAAATTTCAGGCGGTTTCTTCGAAAATATCTTGAGGGCGTCTGTTACATATTCATTCATGGGGTCGGCAGTTGCAATTTTTATAACGCCGTTGTCCATCCCGATAGGCACAAATTTATACTGCTTCATAAATTTGATGGTAGGGTATGATTCGCTCGGAATAGTTTTGGGAAATTCTGAAAACTTGAGATACTTTAAATCGAGCTGGGAACTGAGAGCAAGAAGCATGTCATCTTCAGACACAAAGCCAAGGTTTACCAGTATCTCACCGAGACGCCCCTTGCGTACATCCTGTTCCTTCAGGGCAATCTCTAATTTTTCAAGTGTGATCAGGTTAAGGTCAAGCAGGGTCTTACCCAAAAGACCTGCTTTTTCTACGCTTGTTACTTCATCGCTCATTGGCTTTGGAAGATTCTGCGTCCTCGGGAAAAGTTACATTGACCTGATCCCTTGTGCTGAGAAATTTCTTCATATCTTTCAGCTCACCAAGAAATTGAGACGTAATCACTTCCCCCTCTGTCTTGTTAGTTATTACATGAGGAATAATAATTATAATAAGCTCCGTCTTCTCTGTAGCATACGTTGTATGACGGAAGAGATTACCCAGTATCGGTATTGAACTTAAAATCGGTATTCCTTCATAAGACTTTGTTTCCTTTTCTTCGATAATGCCGCCAATCACTATTCCCTGTTTATCCGGAATAACAACAGACGTTATTGTCTTTCTTGTGGAAAATGCGGGATAGGAAAACCCTCCGACAACGGCCGACTCCAGCACATCAGATACTTCCTGTTCAACATCAAGGACAACTGTCCGTTCATCATTAATGGACGGTTTGATCTTCAGCTTCTTGCCAACTGTCTTATACTCTATATTCTGTGTCAGTGCATCATTAATGGATGCTGATGTAGTGGTGCTGGTTGCCGTAGGTATGTCTTTCCCGACCTCAATACTTGCCTCCTCCTGGTCCCTTACAAGCAATCTGGGACTCTGGAGAATATTGACTTTGGTTTTACTGGCAAGAGCGCTGATTAATGCCGTCAGCTTATCCGGTTTGAATAAAAAGTATGACAGCCCTCCCCCACCCGCCACTGTTTCCAGTGTCGGTGCTGACTGGGTAAGAAAGGAGTCAGTAGCAATGCCGCCCGTTCCTGCCTTACCCTGGACCAGACCGGAATATTCTTTATCAATGTCATGCAGCATGGACCACTGAATGCCGAACTCATCACCGCTCGTGATGAAAACTTCAGCTATAATGGCCTCGATCAGGACCTCTCTGGGATAGACATCAATTTTCTTGATCAGCTCGACCATCTCCCTGTACACTCCCGGCGGAGCCAGAATAATAAGGGAGTTTGTAGGCTCAAAGGTAATAATTTCAACCCTGCTGCTGCCTGAATTGTCAGTAGGCCGCCTTCTCGGAGCTGTCCGAGATGTTGTTTTCTTTGCTGCTGTAGCAGGGGTAGATGTCTGGGCTGTTGCTCTTTTCTGCGTCTTAACATCTGTTTCATACAGGGAGCCGAGAATATCAGCAATGCTTTCTGCTTTTACATTCTGGATGGGATGCACAAAAATATTCTGACCTGACATCACCTCCTCATCCAGTTTTTTTAAC
>CAMYJJ010000152.1 GCA_947258735.1 Thermodesulfovibrionia bacterium
CACATTAAGCTGGGTATCAAGGGTACGGGCCTCATTAAGATCATATCCGTATTCACCCTTCCATCTGAATGTCTTGCCTTCGGTCTTTTCTATACCTTCAATGTCGATGTTGCGGCTCTTTAAAAACGTAAGATGCTTCTCAGGAAAGTCAGACCCGACGACCGCCACTACGGAAACATCCGTAAAGTAACTGGCTGATGTTGAAAAATATGTGGCAGATCCTCCCAACACATCATCAGCCTCACCAAAAGGTGTTTTCACAGAATCAAATGCAACAGAACCTACCACAAGTAAAGACATGCGTTTCCCTCCAATATGTTTATGTGTTTATTTTCTCTGCGGTTCAAATATGACCTTAATCGACTCTTTTGCCTCAGAGACCAGTTTAAATCCCAGGCCGCCCTCTTCAAATGTAAGCTTATGGGTAATCATGTCTCCGAGGGTTACCCGCTGACTGGCTATGAGTTTGATGGCCAGTTCAAGATCCAGAGGGCTTGCACCATATGAAGTCATCAGGGTTACTTCATTCCTCCAGAGATCATTCATGGGAACGGGCACCATTATTTCAGGTTCAGGCACTGCAAAATACAGGACCGTGCCGCCGCGGTCAACGCATTTAATTGCTTCCGTGGAAGCAGAGAGGGCACCTGCACAGACGATTACAAGATCAGCAAGCCGGTTCTGGTTAAGACCGCGCAGCTTCTCAGGGACATTGTCTTTTGCATGAATAACTGCATCAGCCCCGAACTGCATTGCTGCCTTCATCCGGTTTTCGCTTATATCTGTTGCAATGACTCGTCCGGCCCCAAGTGCCCTGGCAAGATTAATATGAATGAGTCCCGAGATACCGCTTCCGATGACCAGTACGCACTGCCCCGGCTTAAGATCAGCGAGTCTCTGTCCCCTCATAACACAGGCAAGAGGCTCAATAAATGTGCCTTCATCATAGGACATTTCATCAGGCAGCACATACACGCCGCGGTCAACATTTATCTCCGGAATTCTTATATATTCTGCAAAGCCTCCGGGATCATAGTTGGTAATGTGCAGAGTTTCACAGGCAGTGTGATACCCGTTCAGGCAGTAGTGGCAGTTATTGCAGGGCACATGGTGAGACACAAACACCCTGTCGCCTTTTTTATACTTAACGACGTCCGTCCCGGCCTCAACGATCTCTCCGGTAATTTCATGTCCAAGCACGCGTGGGGCCTTCTTTATCCTGTACCACTCCATGACATCACTTCCGCATATTCCGCTGGCAAATACCTTTATCAGGACCTCTCCCGCTCCGATTCGGGGAACATCCATCTCCTCGACCCGGATGTCCCTGTTGTTGTAATACATCAGAACCCGCATTTTGCTCATGGGTATTCTCTATGCACCTTGTTATTCGTTATTAGTTATTAGAACCTGTCTCAAAATTGAAATCGTATTTGTTGTCATACCCGCATGTTGTAAGCGGATATCCAGAACATATTGAAAAGACTAGATTCCCGCCTTCGCGGGAATGACAACATTTTTTGTCACTCATATAATTTAATTTTGAGACAGGTTCCAGTTATTAGTTATTCGTTACTTGTCACTCGTCACGCGTTACCTGTTACTTCATTTAGCCTTGCTTTTCATGTCCCTGAATATCTGGTCAGCCTCTTTCGGCGTAGCTTTTTTATGAATCACGGCATGCAGTGCCTTCATCATGGCAACCGGGTATTTGTGCTGCCAGACATTTCTGCCAAGGTTCACGCCTATCGCGCCCTTTGTTATGCCATCATGCACAAAATTAAAGACTTCAAGTTCAGTCTTGCATTTTGGACCGCCTGCAATGACAATGGGAACCGGACATGCATTGGTGACCTTGTCAAAATCTTCACACCAGTATGTCTTGACGACCCGGGCGCCCAGTTCTGCGGCTATTCTCGAACACAATGCAAGGTAACGTGCATCGCGCTTTTCGAGTTCCTTCCCGACGGCAGTAACCGCCATGACCGGAATACCATAAGGTTCACATTCGTTAACGAGTCTGCCGAGGTTTGTGAGTGTCTGCTTTTCATATTTGGTGCCTACAAAAATCGACATACCAACGGCCATTGCATTCAACCGGATTGCTTCTTCCACAGAGGTTGTCAATTCTTCATTGGCAAGGT
Source organism: Thermodesulfovibrionia bacterium (assembly GCA_947258735.1). The sequence goes on from CAMYJJ010000152.1 coordinate 2,145, forward strand.
CCTTGCCGATGACACTGGTTCCTCCTGAAACCCTCAGAATGACGGGCTTGCTTTTAAAAGGATCTATTGAATTGCGTAATACTCCCCTTGTAACAAACAGTGCGTCCGCATAAGACAGTATGGGTTTTATCGTCTCTCCCGGTCTCTCCAGACGGCTGGTCGGGCCAAGAAAATATCCATGATCAATCGGGAGAAAAAAACATTTCCTGTCAGATTTAGTTATGTGCGCCATACGGTTCTTCATTCCCCAGTCCATAACACTACCTCCTTATTTTTTCTTTTGTAATCAGGATAAAATGATCGCTACTTCTTTTTATACTTTGAAGCGTCTTTCTTTAATTTCAAAGATTCATCAAGCATCATGACGTACTCTATATATTTGACGCCGAATTTTATCAGCTCAATATCGTCAGTCTTCAACTTTTCTACTGTCTCCTCATCTATATCAAAAATGTTCAGGAAGTTACTTTCAAAAATAAACCGCCTGAATCTGTCCAGATCATAGCTGGCCATAAAAAACTGCATCTGCTTTTTTTCATCCAGCTCTTTTCCGGGCAGGTTCTTTCGCAGCATCAATGCCTTCCACTCCTTGTTTATCTCATCATACGTATCAGCTTCCTGGTCCTTTCTCCAAGAATCAATGGTCCAGGTCTTTTTTTCATCAAATCCAAGACAGTGGGGCTCATCAATGACAAAGTAAAACTCTTCACATTCAATACCATCCTTGCCCTCTTTCTTAAAGGTGCCCTGCCCTACCGGGTAGTACCTGCAGCTGGCAGGCCGGTCTGTGTAGATGGTACATCCCTCTTCTGTAACAAAGGGACATTTTCTCTCCTCATCATCATTCAGCTGCAGATAAAGAAGAGGATGGGACGTTTTTTCATCTATTTTCGCGTACGTATGTGTGGTGAGAAACTCCTCTGATGTCATTCCCAGTCTGTTACATAACCTTAATATATCATATGGTGTCAGCATGATATCGATATTACTGCAGCATTTTGTAAAGCATTTAATGCCCTTGTGACACCTGAATTTCAACTTTGAATCAAGCGTCAGTTTTGTAGGCACAACAGCATCCATCTTACCCATTTTTATCTATCTCCTTGAATAAATTTGAATTTTCATTATAACAGGAATAATCGTTTTAATTCCAAACGGGCATATTGTCGCGGGAAATACAACGATATGTAATACTTGTTCCTGATGAAGGTCCAGAATCTAATACGTTCGATTCCCGTTGTGCTTCGTTGGGGTAATGTACAGCGTGAAGGTTGATCTAGTTCATCTTTTTCTGGTGACACTTCTGGCAAAGCTCAAACATATCTTCAACTTCAAATGCCCACAGATGAGGGAAGTTAGACGCATGAGCGTCATGACAGCTCGCGCAGCTGAGCTCCTTGCCTTTTCTCACGGGATCATCTCTTTCCTTGGTGGGATGGCCTTTCTGTGAAAATGAATCTCCCAGAATATGCCTGCCTGAACCCATCTCATAATGACAGTTCACACAGAGGTCCCATGTCCTTTTATAGAGGTTGAATGCATTATTTGATGCATGCGGACTATGACATATGCTGCATTTCCCCAGCGTGACCGGTCCATGCGTATATTTCTTGTTCAGCCACAACGTCTTCTGGTCAAGGTGACATTTAAAACATACATCAGTATCAGGTTTTGCAACTGCATACCTGGGTGTCGAATTTTCATCATGACAGCTTAAGCAGCTCCACACAGCAGCAGGACCATGGACAAATGGATAGGACATGATTCCTTTATGGCAGGAATAACAGGTAGAGGTGTTTTCGCCATTGTTATCGCCTGTTCCTTCAGCGGTGAGAGTGGCCACGTTTACCGGCTTTTTGTCTGCATCAGTCGGTTCAAGCTGATGATGACACTCAGTGCAAAGGCCCCATGTCCCTGAATGAAAACTGTCTCTTCTGTATTCAGAAGGCGGCTTCCTGTACGCGCCGATAAGTTCAGCTCTGAGATACACATATCGAACCATCTTATTTATAAGGACATTATCCTTAAGTGCCGCAAACTCAACCGTGTTTTCCCCTGGTTCCAGATGTATGGAAAAACAGTTGACCCTCTTTAATGTACTGATTTCCCGCACGATCTCGCTGTTGACCCTGACTACAGCTTTATCAGCCATTCCTTCAGCCACACTGAATGAAACTCCCAGCAGTCCGTCATGTTTGATAATTCTGTCTGGAGGGTAATGGACGGTAACGATGTCCTGTGCATAACCCGCATCCGCGGAAATAGCCATGAACAAAAGGAGTAACAGACTAATACTTCTTATTGACATTTAGATATGGATGACGGGAGAATCTGTTTTTTGACTATCTTCTCTATCGCCTTTTTATACATTTCTATAGATCTGTCCTTATCACCCTTCTGTTCATATGCTTTTCCCAGTTCGTAGTACGTCATATGGGGATAAGGGTTGGCTACGGCAGCGCCTTCAAGGACTTCAATGGCCTTATCATATTCCCTGTGTAAAATAAGCGCCCCTCCCAGACCTGTCTTGACGTCATTGGAATCAGGAGCAATTTCTGCTGCCCTGTTAAACGTCTCCAGCGCCTTGTCGGCCTCATCTGTCTCAAGGTAGAGAAAACCCAGAAGAGTAAGCGGTTCAATAAGGTCAGGTTTTGCATCTACTGATTTGATTGCCGTGTCAACCGCCTGGTCGAACATTTTCATTTTGACAAATTTCATTGCAAGATTATGAAGCCGCATCGCTTCGAGCGTATCACTGTCTTTTCTGTCTTTCTGTGGAGAAAGCGCGTGTTCAAGTTCTTCATCATTGATTTCACCCACCATTCTTCTTACATACCCATCAAGTTTCATCCTGTATGTGAGAGGATGACTGGGAATGTCATACGCTATATTACCTTCACTATTGACAAGGACAGTTGTTGGAAACACCCGTACTCCATAATCGCCGTATGCCTTGCGGCCTGAATCTATAAATAAGGGACAGGAAACATCTTTTTCCCTGATCATTCTCGCGGCCTCATCCTGATCATCACTGTTCTGAATGAGGCAGATGGCTTTCACCCCTTTATTTCCGTACTTCTTCAGAACATCATCTGTGTCCTGCAGGGCCAGGGCAGACCTCTTCTGTCCTGTTCGCCAGAAGAGGATGATTAATGCACTGTCCTTGAAATTACGGATAGAGATGGTATCCCCTTCCGTATTGGTTAGAGAAAAATCCGGGGCAGGATGACCGAGCGGTATACTGATGGCATCAGACAGCGGAACAAACAGCAATAGAAATATCAGAAATAAGATGAGCTTCATCATTCGTTCTTCACCTTCTTGACCCTGTCGTATTGTTTGATTTTATGACATCCCGGAGCACAGCTGCCGCCTGATTCGGTCTTCTCAAAGTTTACCGGAAGGTCCCAGACACCAAAGGGAACAGACTCCCTGATATGCTTCGGGTAATTACTTGCATGCGTTTCATGACAGGCACGGCAGGTCCTTCCTTTAATGGCCTTGTTAACATGAAGAAAGTGCAGGTTCTGGTTTCCGTTTCTAAAGTTGGTCAATTTGGTCGTGTCCGGGTTCAGGGCTATTGTTTTTTCATGACACCCGAAACAGAGATTATAATTTTCAACTGCAAACGGTTTATAAAACGTAGGCGGATAATCGTTTCTCAATATTCTGAAGCTGTTGGATCCATGGGGGTTATGGCAGCCGGAACAGTCTTTCTGTTTGATGGGACCATGGTGTTCTTTATTCTCATTCAGCCATTTGGTTATATTTGACACAGATGCGCCCTTCTCCCGCTTATATTCCCTGTCATGACAGCTGAGGCAAAGGTCCATCGGCTCCATTTTCAGGTTCTTTGCAATCTGGGACATGTGTGCATCATGGCAGTTCAGGCATGATTTGTCCCTGTCGATAGCTCCATGTTTTACTGAAACGTTATTTACCTGATCCTTAATATCTTCGTGACACCCGATGCACAGATCAGGAGCATCTGCCTCAAGCATGTACTCCTTTGCAGCAGAATGCGGGTTATGACACCCGGCACAATCTTCAGTTACAGGCTTGTGCACAAATGCAGCCTGGAGTATGGACTCTGCCTTGTCTGTATGACACATATAACAGAGCTCTGATCCTTTTGCCCTGAGGTTCTTTTCATAATCGGATACATGCGGCTCATGACATGCAATACATCCTCCGACCGCAGCAGGACCATGTACCCATTTTGCCTTGATAATTTCATCATCATGGCATTCAAAACAGACTTCCGCTCCTCTCGATAGCATCTGGAATTTGTAGTCAGATCCATGAGGATTATGACAGGATGTACATTCTCCTTCTTCTACCGGAGAATGTATAAATTGTTTCACTGCAAACGTGTCATGACATGCATAGCATTTTTCAGATACATTATCAATCATCTTGAATTTGTTATTCTTCGGGTTCTTTATGTGTCCCGGATTTTCCCCATGACATTGGCTGCATTCACCTTCAGCAACCGGCCCGTGCACGTATTTGACCTGATTAATTTCAGCATGACATGCTGCGGTGATACATGAAAGGGCTGCTGCAGGGGCCTTCTCCTGCGAATACGAATTACTGTCTGCAAATAAGATAGAAGCTGCTACCATTAAAACAAATACAGTAAAAAACACTAAACGTTCTCTTCTCATTATCCCTCCCGAATGATAATCTCTTACAGTTTCATGCATATAATAAAATTAAACTGGTGTTTTTTCAAGCTGTTGCATATTATCTTAGACCAGGTCTCCATATGAGTTGCATATGAAATGAATCAGGTGAGATGTTAATTATCGATAACAGCAGGTTCTTACTCAGTGTATAAAAGGCGAAAGGGTTCAATTTGAAAATACCATTCGTAAGCAAAAGTAAATTAATCTGAAAATTCAGAAAGTCAGAGCTGAATGGTATGATAGCGGCGGTTATTCATTAC
>CAMYJJ010000153.1 GCA_947258735.1 Thermodesulfovibrionia bacterium
GGGACCGTGGTTTTTGTGCTGCAAGGTATTTCAGGGGGACGTTTTTAGCAAATGCCTTTGTCTCAAGCGGATCAAGCCAGAAGTTCTTGTCCATGGCCAGTCCATGAATGAAAATGACAACAGCTTTATCAGGATTACCTTTATGAATTGTTATATCTAATTTCATAAAGGCAGTAGTCAGGAAATATCAATCTTTTTTAGTGAGGAATCTGTGTCCAGATACACAACGAGTGAAATCTGGGAGTTTCTTATCATGCGGTTGCATAATTTGCACGGCCTGCCGGCTGCGAAGCTGTCGTCTTCTTCAAACCCTGCGATGTAGATAGTAGCACCTTTCATACGTTCAGGCTGACCGTTAATAATAGCATTCTGTTCAGCATGCACTGCCTCACACAGCTCATACCTCTCACCCGAGGGAATGTTCTTTTCCTGTCGGATACAGGTATTAAGATCTACGCAGTTATTTATCCCCCGTGGAGACCCATTGTATCCCGTGCTGATAATGACCCGGTCCTTTACGATAACCGCCCCGTACCTGCGGCGAAGACAGGTTGACCGTGATGATACGACTTTTGCAATTTCTATGAAATAATCATCCCATTCAGGACGCATTAATTATTCTCCTTAAAGGACACCGGCATTGTCATGCAACAGTGATGTAATGTGCGTTGAAATATCCTGTATATTGGAGTATAAGCGATGAACAGCTATTCTCTTAATGTTATCAGTGTATCATATCCTTCTTCAGCAAGTTTTTCAGCAGTCTGATATGCAGCATTACGGCTTTTGAATTTCCCTACCCTTACCCGGTAAAACATTTTTCCGTCTATTATTACCCTGGAAATATGTACATTGCTGTATCTTAATGCAAGCCCTTTTTTCAGTCTGAAGGCTCTTGCGTGCTCCTTAAAAGAAGCGACCTGGATGGTGACCGCTCCTGGTGATACTTTTGAGAGAGAGGGCTGATACGTGATCCTCTTTACGTAACGCATATCCCTTCCAAGGTGTTCCACTTTTACCCTTCCTACGCCTTTTCCTGCCAGTCCTATGGCCTTTGCTGCACCATAGGAAAGGTCAAGGTCCCTTCCGCGGATGAAGGGCCCGCGGTCATTTACCACAACAGTAACCGACAGACGGGTATCCGGATTGGTTACGCGAAGTTTTGTACCGAAGACGAGCGTCTTGTGAGCTGCGGTCATGCCGTACATGTCGTATCGTTCACCCGATGCGGTCTGCCGGCCGTGGAACTTCTGGCCGTACCAGGAGGCTGTCATATATTTTTTGCGCGGTTTGTGTTCAACCTTTGGGGCTGAAGCGCATGAAATCAGAGTAAATAGAAAACAAAATGCTATCAACTGCCAAATCAGTTTTTTTTGAACGAAATGCTTAATATTCGAGATATTAATAAGTCCTCCTGCTATCATCATTATGGTTTGTACCTGTTGTGGAAGAGTTAACACACGGTAACTGTCATTCTGAACCTGTTTCAGAATCTCCTATTATACTACAGCCTTCTCTAATCTTCTCTTTCTCCACTGTTCATCATTTTTTACAGGGGGATTTCAAGTGTAGAGCCTGTTACACTTAATTTGCAGACTCTAGACGAGAAGCAGCAATTAAAGTGTCCTGAACACTAAAAGTATTTACAAATACTGTAAATACAATTAATGACTTGATTTAATGGGGTTCCGCCCCCAAACGACGGGTTCATTCTTTTTCACGCAAAAAAGAACGGAACCAAGCGAATGCGAAGAATTCAGGTAAATTATTCCTTACATTCAAAAGATCTTTATAAGAGCTTATCAAATGCGCCCCGCATGATTGCTTAATATCCGTGCTATTCCGGTCTGGCCGCTAAATTAAAAAAAAAGGGCACGGGCACCGTGCCCCTACAATGTTTAATTGGATATTTTAATTTTTTAACACGTCCAGTCCTGCATATCCCGGAAGCTCGGTACGAGTCCACTGTGAGAATCAAAAGGGGGATAAAAGATAAAGACAAAAAAAGAATCAAAAACTTTTGCGACTATCCTTTGCAAGGAGAGAGCAGTATTTCCCCATTAGCGATTTTAGGTGATGAAGGAGACCGGAAGGAAAAGAGTTAATTTGTGTTTGAGCGGAGCGAGTTTAAATTAACTCCCTGGAGGTCGACTGAAGAACCGTTAAAAAATCGGTTCAGGGTGTCTTTCTTTGGTTCGTTTCTTAGACAAGTAAGAAATGAACCCGTCGTTTGGGGGCGGAACCCCATTTGTAATAGATTAACAATCATAATAAATATGAATTAGTCAGGAAAAGCGTTTACATTGCCTGTAAACGCTTTTGTAGTTCAGGACAAATTTAGGATTTTGTGCAATTGGTGATGATTTCAGTCGGCAATATGCCGTTATGCAGGGTCATGTAAAGGTAATAAAGGATAATCTGAAGAATGGGTGACACCACCTACTTAATGCCATTGTACGATGCCTGTACTTTAACTTTTACATTTAAATAGCATTTCTACTCTATAGTTTTCTTCACTTTTATGTTTTGCCGCTGCTTCCGCCACTTTTCTTGCAAATCCAGACAGTCCCTCTTCTGAGCCATCTGTTAATTTTGGACCAATATATTCTGTCTTCTGATTAATTGAATAAAAATTATTATATCCTTCATCCTCACAGGTTTTATTTGCATCCTTCATAACTGTTTTAAGGGCTGCTTTCTCTTGTTTGTGTGTTGTTATTGCTATATATCCACCATCCTCTTGAGGCAAAATTGTCGAATGCATTGTTGAACATCCTGCCAATACTACTGATAACAGTAACATTAATGTTTTCATACTCATTCGCTCCTCCATATAAAAAGTATAATTAACTTCTCATTAGGTACTATTCGGAAGATTACAATGATTTCTTTATTATTGCCTTGCTTAAATGATGTGGGCGGTGTCGTGTCTACGCATTACAGATTATTCTGAAGAGCGGAGACACGACACAACCCGCGACATCCTCTCTTTTTATCAAAGATTTCAATTAGTAATTTACTGGTGGTATAGTAAAAAATAATATGAAAGTTCTTAAAATTAAATGGCAACGTCTTCTCATCGATGAAAGCGGACAAACTTGTCCCAGGTGTGGCTCAACCGAAAAGGAGCTTGATAAAGCAGTTAGCGCACTCAAGCAATCTCTTGCTCCGTTGGGGATAGAAGTAATCTTAGAAAAGCTCGTTATTGATGCTGTGACATTCACTAAAGATGTTTTAGAATCAAACCGAATCTGGATCGGTGAGAAGCCTTTAGAAGAATGGCTGGGAGCTGAAGTTGGGCAGAGCCTTTGCTGTGAGGTATGTGGTAACGCAGAATGCAGGACCGTTGGGATAAGAGAAAAGATTTATGAAACGATTCCAGCTGACTTGATCATCAAAGCGGGTCTTGTTGCAGCTTCGCAGATCGTTGCTGCCGAGCCAAAGGAAACATGTTGTGAAAATAATGTTTCAAAGAAAAAGCCGTCTGGTATTTGTTGCCCAGAGCCTCATAATAATTCAAATGAATGCAAATAAAGAAGGTTTCATTTCGACGAGAGATTAAAATCATTGATAATAGACTAAAATGTGCACTTCTTTATTTGATTATTTTGGTGAAGATTTGAAACGGTTATCGTTGAATCTTAATAATGACAAACTCTGCCGGCTTAAGCGGTGCAATTCCAACTTCTATGTTGACAATCCCTAAGTTCCTATCTGCATCAGTTGTCGTATCCTTATCGCATTTGACAAAGCAGGCCTCTTTCGGGCTGCTGTCCTGAGATGCACCTTTACGAAATAGGTTGCGTATGAATGCTCCCACGTTACGGTAAATTTGAGTCCAGAGCGGTTCATCGTTGGATTCAAACACAACCCATTGAGTCCCCCGGCAAAGACTTTTCTCGATGTAAAGGGCGATTCGTCGTACTGGTATGTATTTCCATTTTGTCCGGGGTTAGAACTTTAATGATGACACTGACCGTAACGATGAAAGATTTGACCCTATCCACTATCCACTGTCAACAAAAAAAACAGAGCCATTTCTGACCCTGCCTTGAAGAAAATACTAATGATTCTTTTATGCAGTCTCATCTTTAATTGTTGTCGTAGCACCATTAACCATTACTGACTTAATACCATTTTCCATGCCGCTAGCACTCTTATACATTTGGCTCTTGCCAATAACCTGATGATTCTTCGCCTTCAGAACAAAATAAGGCTTTCCATTTTTAGCATCTTTCCGCTCATAGTTTGCATCATCTCTGCTATTAGATTGAACAGAAGCAATGCCGTTATTGCACGCAGCCCTGCTTGTATATTGCTCACTAGATAATATCGTTTCAGCATTTCCCGCTTTCAAATTGAAATAAAGTTGATCGTTTGTTGCCTTCTTAACCTCAAACCAGCCTGAACTCATCTGTACATCCTTATCAGTAATAGTGTTTACGGGTTTATTTCTTTCTGTCTTGATGGCTATGTTTTCACCTGTAGATATAACCGGTTCTCTTTCATCAATCTCCTCAATTACCGTTGCCTCTTCTTCGATTTTCTGACTTGCATATCTTAGCCCTTTTTCCTCTACCTCTTCCCTAATTGTCTCTTCCCCAATCATTGGTTCTTCTCCCTCTGGCTCTTCTATATCTTGGCTTGCATGCCTCATTAGCACAATCCTTTCAGCATTAAGCCAGTTTTCACAGTCTCGGCCTCCACTACACCCGCTTTCTTCATAAAGTTTATAAGCCATTCTTGCTATTTCTTCGTGCAAATTCATTTTTTCCCTCCTCATAGATCTTTATTAAAAAATACCACCATATGCAACACAATTCAACTCTTAAAGGATCTAAGGATAGAAAATTATTATAACTCTAAGTTATCTTGACCATAGAAACAATACTAAGCTTAAATATAACTAAGGATAACCCATCTGTTATTGCCCACTTACAACCTGCTGATTATAGACTAGAGTCTGCACTTCTTGTTTTTATGCTTTTAGTGTTGATTTTAATCGCAAAGCTGATTTGTCGTTTGTCGAGCCCCGACCCCTTATCCGTTCTTTTATTAATCCTGTAGCACACAGGGTTTCATGGTACAAATCACCCTGCCGTCTGCTCGACAATCACATATGTTGCAGCCATCGTCAAGCGTCAATGTGTTGCCTGGTTCCAGGAGCACCCCGTTGTACTCACACGGTTGAGGACAGGCCATTAATGTACAGACAACTGTTCCGTTATCAAGGCATTGGCATTTATTGCAGCCGTCATCGGCCGGGAACGTGTCGCCCGGTCTCTAGATTTCTCCATTGTACTCGCAAGAAGCCGGGCAGGCTATTTCAGTACATGCAACCGTTCCGTCATCGAGGCATTGGCATTTGTTGCAGCCGTCATCGGCCGGGAACGTATCGCCCGGTTTATAGATTTCTCCATTGTACTCGCAAATGACAGGGCAGGCTATTTTTGTGCATGCAACCGTTCCATTATCCAGGCAGGTACAGGTGTTGCAGCCATCGCCCGCAGGGAATGAGTCACCGGGCTCATATTTCTGTCCGTTGTATTCGCACCCGGAAGGACAGATTCTGTCCGTGCAGGCAATAGTACCATCTTTCATGCAGGAGCAGACATTACATCCGTCCGGCTCAGGGAAGGATTCTCCGGCCTGGTATGGCTTGCCGTCTAATTCGCAGGAAGCACAAATTCCGGGTACATCGCCTGTTGGTTCCACTGGCACGCAAATCAATCCTTCGGCGCACCGCTCCCGGGTCTCCGGCAGCACAAAGCCTTCACACCTGTCCCCCGGTCCGGCAAAGGGAACACACTTTCCGACACCCTCACTGTCCGGCCGGCACCAGGAATCAGCGTTGCAATCCTCATCAACGTTACACTCAAGAGGATCAACGGGCAGATAGAACTGGGACGCGACTAATGCTCTTCCCTTTTTTTCAGTTGTCCTTCTTAATGTGCCGGCTACGAGCAGTCTGCCGTCGGCCAGGGCCTTCCAGGCCTCATGTATCTGGTCATTTGATGCACCTGAACCTGTTAGATCCAGGTCAGAGATAGTCAATGATTTATACCTGTTCAGAAGAAAGGCCCGCATAGAAAAACAGGGAGTTGTGAAACATCTGATACCGAGATCCTCAACACGGAAAGAATAACCTTTGGGTTCTGCATCTGTTGCTGCCTGCCAGACTCTGCCGGCAGCGAGAACACCGAGCGTGTCGCGTTTAGAATCAATAAAATCAACTAATGGCCTGATCTGTCCAAGAACTATTACCTGTTCGATGGAGGTATTTTCTAATTCATTAATTTGAGAGGAGCTGAGAGAGGTTTTCTTCCAGTCTATTTCCGCAACATAGCAACTTTCGCTTAGTGATCCATCAATGCAGCGCAGCGCACGTTTATTCAGTGCCGAAACAAAGAATCCCCCGCAATAGGGACTTGCACATTTTCTTACATCCCTCTTAACTCTTACGTATGAATTTTCAGCAGAGGGAGCAGGAAATATTGACAGGCTATCATCTGCACCATGGGCAGCAATAATTTGTTCAGTTAGGTCTGAGCTGCTGAACTGTAGATCAATGCCAGATGAAGAGTCGCTTCCATTACTCCCAATATTAACGCCATCACCTGAACTCCCGCAGGCGATAAATAAAGGTGTTATCATTAACAAACAAATTGCAATAATGCCGGATATACCCTGGAATTGCAGCGAAGTTTTTTTCATGTTCTTACCCCTTTTTTTAATTTAACTTTACATATACCTTGAAATAAAAATACCCCATTATTGATATCTGTACAGTGATCAATATCACAAGTTCATCGAGCTTATGCCAACATTAAACCTGTTTATCACTTCATCCCGTAAAATATTTATGTAGTTCCGAATGTGTTAAATAGTGAATGAGCTATCACTTACCTATAATTATAGCATATGGGATCGTACCCTTAACTGGATTTCGGGACGTTCTTTCCTTCATGAACTTATTACGTCTCTGGGGTCACGTCTACACGGGCTGTTGCCCAAATTCAATTTTCGATCGTTTTTCCAGGCTAACTCGATAAGCATATAATTTTCTTATTGATTGT
>CAMYJJ010000154.1 GCA_947258735.1 Thermodesulfovibrionia bacterium
ACGGTCATTTCAGGTTTGGATTTAAAGAAATACTGCAGGCCGTCCATCATCGTCCTGTATTTGTCTGAAGGGATATAAATGGAGTCATTGATCCTGACAAGACTTTTTTCAGTTGCCATTATTTTTAACAGCTCACCGGCCTCCTGGGACTTGATCGCAACGGTTTTTGCCAGCTCATCTCTGGACGGCGGCTGAAAAGCGGCCTGATCAAGGACCTTCAGGATCTTATCCTTCAAGAGCTTCTTGTCATCGCTCAGGGAGATGCTGAATGATTGAAGCCTGACAATCTCCTTTTCAACAGCGACTTCCCGGATTCCGGAAAGCAGTGTCTCAAATATCTTCGGGTCAAGCCCTTTGAAAATTGCCCTGAGGTTCTCTTTTGTCATGCCCGGCTTCAGGGGATGGGATGTGTGAAAATCCTTGAGCGATGAAGTGACTCTGTTAACAAATTCATTATATCGTTCTCCATGAATCAGTCTCTCTCCACAAAGGACGAGTTTATTATTGTTAACCAGCTTCTGGACCGCACTTTGAAGGGCAGGGGTCTCGACCTGTATCCATCCTGAGATTTCAGATGGGGTGATACCGTTCAGCCCGCTCTGCAATATTTTTGTCAGAATCTTGTCCATAAGGTTTCCCTGCTCAAAGGTCTCCAGGTCTTTCAGCCTGTCATCTTTTTTTCTACGTACCGGGGAGACATCAAGGATCTCGCCGCCGCCTATGGTCATAAGTGGTGAGAATCTCCTGATAATATACCTGTCGCCGGCCATGACCGTAACAGGTTCCTTAAACCGGAACTGACAGAATGCGCTTTCTCCCGGCTTAAGTTCGTCCTTGTCATACATGATTATCCTGCCTGTCAGCTCACTCGTGCCGGTATGAAAGTGGACAAGGCTCCTGTTCTTGAGTTTACTTATCGGCGCATTCTTTAACATATCAAGGTCTGCATCAATGAAATATGTAGTCTTCAGCTTATCCGGTATTGATATTACATCGCCGCGGTCAATATCCTCTTTTGCCACTCCCTGCAGGTTCATGGCAACACGCTGGCCGGCCAGGGCCTTCTGAATATCTCTGCCATGGCTCTGCAGTCCCCTGACTTTGGTACTGGTCCCCTTTGGCAGGACCTCAACCGTATCATCAACCGAAACACTCCCGGAAAGGGCAGTGCCGGTAACGACCGTGCCGAATCCCTTTAAGGTGAAAATCCTGTCCACAGGGAGTCTGAAAATGCCGCTTTCTGATTTTGACTCAACATCTTTTGCAATTGATTTGATTTTTTCTTTCAGCAGGTCCATGTTATGGCCTGTCTTTGATGAGACGGCTACGATATCAGCTCCTTCAAGAAAGGTGCCCTTTACGAATTTTTCGACCTCATCCCGTACCAGTTCTATCCAGTCTTTATCAACCAGGTCTGATTTTGTAACGGCGATAAGCCCTTTTTTTACTTTTAATAAATTACAGATATCCAGATGCTCCCTGCTCTGGGGCATGATGCCTTCATCAGCTGCAATGACCATTAATACAATGTCTATGCCGCCGGCTCCGGCAAGCATATTTTTGATAAGCCGTTCATGTCCGGGCACGTCTATGATACCGACCTTGAGGCCGTCATCATAGGCAAGGTCGGCAAATCCCAGGTCAATGGTGATGCCCCGTTCCTTCTCCTCCTTGAGACGGTCCGGGTCTGTTCCGGTAAGCGCATGAACAAGCGCGCTCTTGCCGTGGTCAATATGTCCTGCTGTTCCGAGAATTACGTAGTGGTCCATATGGTTAAAAAACGTAGTCCGTATTCCGTGCTCCGTTATCCGTATAACGCTTCCGGTCTACGGGTTCCGGACAACGGCTACCGGTCTTCAGATTCCGACGGTTGTTAATTAAGCGCTGTCTCTATACAGTTAACTAAAATCTTCACTTCCCTGTCCTGAACCGTCCTTGCATCTAACAGGAGTATATCTTCCTTGATCCTTGCGATAACAGGCGGATCGCCCAGGCGCAGTTTTTTCTCCAGGGCATTGACCGTCATGTTGCGGGGCCTGATCGAAACTGCAAATGTTGGGAAGTCAGCTTCTGGCAGTGATCCTCCGCCTGCACGTGACTGGTCAGGCTGGACTTCCAGGTCTGCCCTGTCAGGGACAGATTTCTTCAGGGCATGTAACATTTTTTTTGCCCTCTTTTTGATAATATCCCCGGACTCTGTCAGCATTCTTAACGTGGGTATATTCTTTAATGCCTTTTCCTCATCCAGGTACTGCATTAATGTGGCCTCAAGAGCTGCAAAGGTCATCTTGTCTATGCGCATGGCCCGCATCATCGGGTTTTTCTGAATTGCCTGCACCAGTTTTTTCTTTCCCACGATAATGCCTGCCTGCGGCCCTCCCAGGAGCTTGTCGCCGCTGAAGGTGACAAGGTCAGCGCCTTCCTTTATGACCTCCTGTACGGTTGGTTCATCATGGACCCCGTACGGCCTGAGGCTTATCATGCACCCGCTTCCCAGGTCTGAGACAACAGGTATCTTGAATTCCTTTCCTACGGTAACCAGTTCAGTGACAGGGACCTCCTGAGTGAAGCCCGATATTTTGTAGTTGCTCTGATGTACCTTGAGCAAAAGCCCGGTGTCACCGCATACTGCATTCTCATAATCATCCAGATGCGTCTTGTTTGTTGTTCCCACTTCCCTCAGGATTGCACCGCTTGATTTCATGACTTCAGGGATCCTGAAGGAGCCGCCGATCTCGACAAGCTCTCCCCGTGATACGATTACCTCCCTGTTTTTGGCAAATGTATCAAGGCAGATCAGCACTGCTGCCGCATTGTTGTTTACGACAACCGCATCTTCAGCACCGGTAAGCTCGACAAGGATGTCCCTGATATGGGCATAGCGTTTTCCCCGTTTACCTTTTGCTACCTCATATTCAAGGTTGGAATAGCTCCGTGCGGTTGCCGCGATATTATCAAGTACCTTATCAGACAGGATCGACCTGCCAAGGTTTGTATGGATAACCACTCCGGATGCGTTGATAAGCGGTCTGAGTCTGAAGGCAGAATGTCTTCTTATGGTGTTTTCTATGTCTGCAGCAATGGCATCTATCGATATATCTGGATCAGCACCATCGAGAAGCTCTTTTCTTTTTAGATCGATCGTCTCCCTGATCGAGCGTACAATTATTTTTTTATAATATGTCTGAAGCCACTCTTTACCATAAGGGCTTTTCAGGCATTCATCTACTGAAGGGAGCTGGGAGAGTTTTTTTTTGTCCGGCATCTGTTTTTATACCTTAAGGGGTGTGTTACGGTCAAGGGATGTAATAGAGTTATGAGTTTTGGGTGTTGAGTTTTAAATTGAGGTATCTGTTCTTCATCGTCCATCGTTAATCGTAAATCGCTGTTTCTCTTTCGTCTCCTGTTCGTAGTCCATCGTCCGATATCTGTTACTTGTCACCTGTCACTCATCACTGATTACTGATCACTGTCTTTCCGTTCCATCTTCTCTGCAAGTGCCTTCCACTTACAGCCATGCAGTTCCCTGACCAGTTTGTGTATTTCGCCTGTCTCGATAAATGTTACCCTGTCTGATTCCTTTTCTATCCCGTGATAGGGAAGCATTATGAAAAAGGCCTGGTCCACATGTTTCTTTACCGGGTCCATGACATCCTGGCGCCTTGTGTGAAACGGGTCTTCCCCCTCTTCGCATGGTGTATCAAAGACATTGAACTGCCTGCAGGCCATGGGCCTCATCGGATGAACAGAACACGCCCTTTCTATCAGGAAAGGACAGCCCCTGTCCCTCTTAAACATATTCAGATTGTGCCTGAGGCGCTCCCGGTCAGGGCCTGCTAATGTTTCCGTTACATACCATATTAGTCCCTGCAGTTCCAGAGGGTAAAGGGGAATGTCCTTGTGGGTCACGCAGCAGCTGGAACATCCCCTGGCACAGGCGGGGTTTCTTCCCTTTTTCCACTCTGCCTCAATTGAAGCAGCAACCCCTTTATCAACAGCATGATATGCATCAAGAAGCATGGTAAGCCAGGGGAGCTTTTTTTCATGTTCAGGCAATGAAAATCTTTTTGATATGCCTGTCTTTGATCTGGGTTTTTTCATTTATTTCCGGACAACAGCGGTAATAATTAATTTTACAGGTTACGGTCATTTAAGAAAAGTCTGTCGACAAATAAACGTATATTGCTTTAAAATTAATTTTTCTAATAGATACAGTGATTACGATAATTAATGAGTGTCTGTGTATAAACTGCCGTTATTTATATGTGTCTTGCCCGAAGTCTGTAGTCGGGCAACCAGCACTTATTCATAAAACTCTGGATTCCCGCTCAACAGACCGCGGGAATGACAGGCAAAGAATGGAGCCTGCCTGTCGGCAGACAGGTTTAGACGCGGGCATTAATTAAGAAAAATAAAATCTATGAAACAGGCATTCTTATTACAACCCGGTAAAATAGAGATCAGGGACGTTCCTGTTCCTGAACCATCCGATGGTGAGGTCGTAGTAAAGATTAA
Source organism: Thermodesulfovibrionia bacterium (assembly GCA_947258735.1). The sequence goes on from CAMYJJ010000154.1 coordinate 4,516, forward strand.
TACGGCCCTTACCTGCGGGACTGACCTGAAGGCCTTTGCGAGAGGGCATAACCTGATCCCGATGCCCGGACCATTCGGACACGAATATGCCGGCACTGTGCATAAAAAAGGAAAGGGCGTTGACAGGTTTAAGGAAGGCTATGATGTCATGGGTGTGCACAGTGCCCCCTGTCTTCAATGCAGGTACTGCAGAAAAGGTGCATATAACCTGTGTGAAACCATAATGGACCGAAAGGCGCTCGGTGCGTTTGCAGAGTATATGGTCCTTCCTGAGAGGGTGGTAACACAAAACCTCTTTCATAAGCCCGCCCATCTGAGTCATGAAACAGCAGCGTTGCTTGAGCCGTTAACATGTGTAATTCATCCTTATACGAAACTTGATATGGACACTGTTGAAACCGCCCTTGTCATCGGTGCTGGACCAATAGGCCTTATGCACCTTGCATATTTAAAAATGTACGGGGTGCAGGTTGTTGTTTCTGATTTCATTGATGACAGACTGGATCTTGCTGCTGACATGGGCGCCACGAGCGTTGTGGTGCCAAAGGCTATAAAGAATGTGATTGACACGATGACCCGGGATGCGGGGGTTGATCTTGTCATGGAATGTACCGGACAGCAGGGGGTATGGGAAACATCAGTAAATTATGTAAGGAGAGGCGGTACTGTTGTGCTGTTTGGAGGATGTCCTTCAGGAACGACCGTAAGCTATGATGCAGCCCGGCTCCATTATGATGAGCTGCATATTATGGGTTCGTTTCACTATACTCCCAATGATGTAAAAAAAGCATATGATATTATTGCCGGTGACAACATAGACCTGTCCATGCTTATTTCCGGTCAATATGCACTGGATAATCTGGAAAAGGCCTTTCTCCTGCTGGAACAGGGGATAGGCATCAAATATGCGGTGAGGCCGTAAAGAATATAATCCGCAGATTGCACAGATTATTCCTGTAAGTAAAGTGATCTGAGTAATCTGCGGAATCTGTGGATAAATATGAAAACAGCAAGACTCTACAGCTTTAACGACATACGAATCGAAGAGGTGCCGATACCGGAACCGGGCCCTGCCGAAGCTCTTATGAAAGTTATGGCTTCGGGCATATGTTCAGGAGATGTCATGCCATGGTATATAGAGAAAAAGGCGCCTCTTGTTCTGGGACATGAACCTGCCGGTGAGATTGTAAAGACCGGAACGGATCTGGATTCATTCAAAACCGGGGACAGGGTGTTTGTCCATCATCATGCACCATGCATGGACTGTCAGTTTTGCAAAAGAGGGGACCATGTGCAGTGCAGACAGTGGCAACGGTCCCGGATAATCCCGGGCGGCATATCAGAGTATCTTCTTATCCCTGTGGGCATTTTGAACAACGATACCCTTAAACTGCCTGATACAATGAGCTATGAAGACGGGACCCTGATCGAGCCTGCAGCCTGTGTCGTTAAATCCTTCAAACGGTCAGGCATACAAGAAGGGGACACCGTGCTCGTCATAGGTCTCGGGGTCATGGGTATGATGCATATTCTTCTTGCTCCTCATTATGGTGCAGATAAAATAATCGGGGCTGACATGAATGCATTCAGACTGGAAAAGGCCCGTGCTTCAGGCGCTTCTGTAATTGATAATCGTTATGAATCGTTACGGGATTCAATCATGTCTTTAACAAACGGCAGGGGGGCAGATATCGTTATTGCTGGCCCTAACAGCGTTGATGCGATAAATTCAGGACTTCAATGCGTGACACCGGGAGGCACACTCGTCCTGTTTACGCCTGTAAAACCCGGTGAAATGCTGGCCCTTGAACCCAATTATGTGTACTTTAAGGATATACGCCTTGTTCCCAGCTACTCCTGCGGTCCTGATGATACGAAAGAAGCGCTCGGACTCATTGAACAGGGCCTCGTGCGTGCTGAAGATCTTGTGACCCACCGCTTTACCATTCAGGAGACGGAAAAGGCATACAGAACTGTTGCATCAGCAGGGGAGTCGTTGAAGGTGTTGATAAAATTTAAGAAATAACGGAGAAAAAATCGTGAACGTATTCCGGGGTCTGTTGACCGTGAACGGAATACGGATTCCGGGAAACAGGTACCGGTCTTTCCGTTGTGATAAACTACACCTGCCATGAAAGTCATTGTTGCAATGAGCGGAGGGGTGGACTCCTCTGTCGTCGCGTATTTGCTGAAAAAAAAGGGCCATGAAGTAATTGGCCTCAGTTTTGAGTTATGGGACAAAAGAGACCTGACAACCTCCAATCTCTGCTGTTCTGTTGAAACAATCAACCTTGCAAAATCCGTGGCCCGGCAGATCGGGATAGAACATGTTACGGTTGATGTAAGAGACACGTTTTATACGCATGTGATCGAGAGTTTCTGCGAATCATATGTCAAGGGGACTACCCCGAATCCCTGCATACTTTGTAACAAACATATTAAGTTCGATTATCTTTTAAAAAAAGCTGAAGAACTGGGGGC
>CAMYJJ010000155.1 GCA_947258735.1 Thermodesulfovibrionia bacterium
ATACCCGCTTTCTTGTGATTGCAGAGGAGTCCCCCGGTAAGACCGGCAGGGATAAAACCTCAATCATGCTGTCCCTCAAGGACAAACCCGGGGCATTGTATTTAATGCTCAGACCCTTTGCACGGCATAAAATAAACCTTACCAAAATCGAATCAAGACCTTCGCGAAGAAGGGCCTGGGAATACCTGTTTTTTGTAGATATGGCAGGCCATATAGAAGACAAGGAAGTCAATAAGGCAATTAAGGACCTTTCAAAGGAATGTCTCTTCCTCAAGGTCCTCGGGTCCTATCCATCTGCTGATTAAATGTTTATTAATCCACAGATTTCACAGATTAAACAAATGAGCAGATGAATCATGTTTAAATTATCAGGATTCTCAAATCGACATAATTTCAATCTGTATCATCTGAGTAATCTGCGGACATATCGTAAATGATTAACATCCCTGAACATATAAACAGCATACAGCCTTACGTACCGGGCAAACCGGTTGAGGAGCTCGAGAGAGAACTGGGTATTTCCGGATCAGTAAAGCTTGCGTCCAATGAGAACCCGCTTGGGCCGTCACCACTGGCGATAAAAGCCATGCGCTCGGGACTGAAAGAATTAAACAGGTATCCTGATGGAAGCTGTTACTACCTGAGAGGAGTTTTGTCAGAAAAACTACCGGTCAGTGCTGATCAGCTTATATTTGGTAATGGCTCAAACGAAATCATAGAGCTTGCAGTGAGAACGTATATGTGCCCCGGCGATGAAGCAATTATGGCCCATCCTTCCTTTGTCGTCTACTCAATGATTGTTCAGGCCGCTCAAGGGAATAACATAGTTGTCCCGCTCAAAGACTGGCGTCACGACCTTGAGGCAATGGCCTCTCAGATCACAGACAGGACAAAATTGATTTTTATAGCAAATCCGAACAATCCTACCGGCACCATAAATACAAAGGAAGAAATGGACCTCTTCATGAAAAAAATTCCTGAGGGGGTACTGGTCATTGTTGATGAGGCCTATTATGAGTACGTTGAATCAGAAACATATGCCGACAGCTCAACATACCTTCAGGACAACAGGGACATTCTTGTACTCAGGACTTTTTCAAAAATATATGGACTGGCTGGACTGAGAATCGGATATGGGATTGCAAAAACTGCAATAACTGAGGCGATGAACAGGGTGCGTCAACCTTTCAATGTGAATTCAATGGCCCAGGCTGCTGCAATTGAAGCGTTAAAAGATGAGGACCATACAAACAGGGTTAAACAGCTCAACATCAGGGGCAAAAAGTTCCTCTACAGGGAACTCGATACGTTGGGGCTGTCTTATATTCCGTCAGAAGCAAATTTCATATATATCATGTTTAATGAAGACGTGTCCGGCAGCATATATGAGAACATGCTCAGGCAGGGCGTTATTGTCAGGCCCATGGGACCACGGGCGCTGCGTATTACAACGGGACTTCAGGGTGAAAATAAAAAGCTGATCAAGGCATTGGGAAAAGCCATTGTATAGGCTCTGTGAATAAATTGCAATTTTTTAACCCTGTCACGCCCTATGCCTGCCCCCGGCAGTCAGTAAGCAGGGGCTTTATCGGGCCTGCCTGCGGCAGGCAGGCTGCCGGAATGACAGATAAACAAATTGAGCTTATATCCGGACATTACGTAATGCCATGCTCCGCGATTGCTGCGGCTGTTTTTTTATCCGCTGATTCATTATACTTATTGTCTGATTTTTAAGGTAATGTAAACAGATACATATCATGACCATTCATAAAATAGCAATCATCGGACTGGGCCTTATCGGCGGATCACTTGCTCTTGCCTTAAAACAGTCAAAATTTAAGGGGGAGATTACCGGTATCGGCAGGCGTCAGGACAATCTGATCAGGGCCAGGAAGATGGGAATGATAGATACCTTTACCACGAACCACTCAGACGGTGTGCGTGACGCTGATCTGGTTGTTCTGGCATCTCCCATCGGTCAGTTTGAAGAGATTGCCCTTACTATTAAAAACAGTCTCAAATCAGGAGTTATAGTGACTGATGTGGGCAGCGTCAAGTCAGGCATCATCAATAAACTTGATGCACTAATGCCCGAGGGCGTGAGCTTTGTAGGCGCCCATCCGATCGCGGGCAAGGAATGTTCTGGCATAGATGCATCAAGCGGAGACCTGTTTAAAAATGCAAAATGCATTATAACCCCAAGCCCTGGTAGTCCTGACCATGCGATCGATGAAGTAATAAAATTATGGGAATCGGTCGGGTCTGTTATTCTTCATATGAGCCCGGAAGAGCATGACCTGATCTTTGCGTCAGTCAGCCATCTGCCTCATGTAATTGCCTATGCCACAGTCAACACGATCATGGAAGTTAATCCTCATATTTTACATATCGGTGGAACAGGGTTGAAGGACATGACCAGGATCGCGTTGAGCCGGGCAGACCTCTGGCGGGATATATGTGCATTTAATAAAGATGATCTGCTAACGGTCCTGAAAAACTTCTCCTCATCGATTTCAAACATGATAGATCTCTTTGAACAGTCAGACTGGGCAGGTCTGGAAAAAGAATTCAAAAGGGCCCAGGAGGCAAGAAAGCTCATTGAGTCAGATTAAAACAAGCCACAGGGGCCCTTTACATGGCGAGATAACGCCTCCTTCTGATAAATCAATTTCCCATCGTTCGATAATGTTTGCTTCTCTTGCAGAAGGGGAAAGCACTATCACCAATTTCCTTCAGGCTGAAGACCCTGTAAGAACGTTGAAAGCGTTCCGCCAGATGGGTATTGATATCAGCAATGCAGATAACAATAGTATAACTGTTAAAGGGAGGGGGTTACATGGGCTCTCCGCTCCTGGGGATATAATAGACTGCGGAAACTCGGGTACAACCATGAGGCTGATGAGCGGTCTGCTTTCAGCACAGCCCTTTTCTTCCGTGTTAACAGGAGACGAATTTCTTCAGAAGCGGCCCATGGGCCGTATCATTAAGCCCCTTTCAGACATGGGGGCCAATATCATCTCGACAGAAGGGGGCTTTCCGCCTCTTCATATAAAAGGATCGCCTCTGCGGCCTGTTCAATACAACTCACCTATCGCCAGCGCGCAGGTAAAGTCTGCGATTCTTCTAGCAGGTCTGTTCTGTAAAGGCACGACATCTGTTACTGAGCCCGGAAAGTCACGCGACCATACAGAACGAATGCTTAAAGCCTGCGGGGCAGATATTAGCATACACGGTCTGAAAGTAAGTATACAGGGAGGAAATCAGCTGACTCCTTTTGACATTACTGTCCCGGGAGATCTTTCATCAGCAGCTTTCTTTATCGTTGCTGCACTGATCGTACCCGACTCGGAAATAACGGTAAGAAATGTAGGTATAAATCCGACCAGAACAGGTATAATTGACATCCTTCAGAGAATGGGAGGAGATATTTTGATCCGAAATGAACATGACGTTTCCGGAGAACCCGTTGCTGATATTCAGGTACGTCATTCAGGGCTTTCCGGAACAGACATCGGTAAAGACCTCATTCTCAGAGCAATTGATGAGTTCCCTGTTATTTGTGTTGCGTCGGCTATGGCCAAAGGTACGACGACAATATCCGGAGCAGCAGAGTTGAGGGTCAAGGAGTCTGACAGGATTGCCTCGATCTCAACAGAACTGAGGAAGATGGGTATCCATGTTGAGGAGTTTGAGGATGGATGTGCCATTACCGGGGAAGACGCAATACATCCTGCTGCAGTCCAGAGCCATGGCGATCACAGGATAGCGATGTCCATGGCAATCGCAGGCCTGACAGGCAGGGGAGAAACAACTGTTGAGGACACCGAATGTGTCAATACTTCTTTTCCTGGTTTTACGGATCTGCTGGATAACCTGTATTGTTCCTGACACCTTATGACATACGGCAAGATTAGTTGCTGAAAGGTTTAATAATAACCTGCCTTGACATAGACAGTTTAATGAGTTACTGCTGCGGATTCAGTTATTTGTCACCCTGAACTTGTTTCAGGGTCTCATGACTTATTATTTTCTTGAGATTCTGAAACAAGTTCAGAATGACTTAAAGGAATTTTGGCTTTCTGTACTTAATATGAAAAACGTCATAACCATAGACGGACCGTCTGGTTCAGGTAAGGGAACCATAGCAAGGCTCCTTGCAAAAAAGCTGGGGTACAGCTACCTGGATACAGGCGCTTTATACAGGGCCGTTGCCTGGAAAGCTGCACAGGAGAACATCGATATCAACAATGAGGACGCCCTTAATACTATTCTTACGAACGTCAGGATTTCCTTTGAAGGTGAGCGGGTTATGGTAGATGGACAGGACATTTCATCTGAAATCAGGACAGGTGAGATCGGAGAACTGAGTTCACGCGTTTCTGCAATCCCTTCGGTAAGATCAGCCCTGTTTAATATTCAGAGAGAAATGTGTCTTCAGGGCAGGGTAGTAATCGAGGGAAGAGACACAGGCACAACAATTGTTCCTGAATCAGAAAATAAATTTTATCTCGACGCAGACGTCAAAGAGAGGGCCAGACGGCGGTTTGAGGAGCTTACGATAAAAGACCCTGATATGACGATGGAAAAGACAATTGAAGATATTAAGAAAAGAGATGGACGGGACTCTTCCCGGGAATGTTCGCCATTAACGAAAACCGATGATATGGTATATGTTGATTCAACATGCATGACAATTGATGAAGTCGTCTCATTTATTAAAAACAATTTAACGTAATCCGTATAAAGCAGGTAACGCAATGGATATGGCATACAATATACTGTACCGGCTGATCCAGCTGACCATAAAAATTGTTCTTAAAATAAATGGATCACTTACGGTATATGGCAGGGAAAACATACCGGAAAAAGGCGGTGTTATCGTTGCCTCCAATCATATCAGTTATCTGGACCCTCCACTGGTAGGTGCTGTCCTGCCTAGAATTGCCACCTTTATGGCGAGGAAGGGTCTGTTTGATGTTCCGGTGCTGAAATGGATGATAAGCCGGGCCGCCTATCCTGTTGACAGGGACAACCCTAAGCCGTCATCAATCAAGGACACAGTGAGACGGTTGAAAAAGGGAGAGGTGATCGTCCTCTTCCCCGAGGGAAAGCGGAGTGAAGACGGCAGGCTCCAGGAAGCAAAGCGCGGAGTAGATGTTATTGCAAAACTCAGCAAGGCCGCAATAGTCCCGACATTGCTTGTCGGATCGAATAACGCCCTGCCTCCCAAGGCAAAATGGCTCAAAAGGGCTGACGTATCAGTCGTATTTGGTAAGCCCATTTATTATTCTGATTCAGCAGGCCCCAATGGTCAGGCTCAGAACAATGTGGGCAAGACAATCATGAATTCCATAGGAGAGTTGAAAAAGGATTTTGAAGATAAACATGCGTGAGAGAAGCAACAGCATGCATCACCGTGTATTCAATACGTTTTACAGCAGGCCGGCTTCACGTTATCCATTTTACGTATTATGAAGGCTATCAACGTTCTTGAATATTATGTTAATTATGTACACACCTGGTTTAATTATTATGTATATATGATTTATCAATGAAAATAAAGTATAATGGTATTGACGTCATCCGTCACAGATAGGAAAAATATCTGATTTTATGTTAAATTTTCTATCACCATGCAGTAACTTCGTCATTTGCTGACGAGGTATATTTTTGAAGCAGCAAAGAAATTCTTTCAGGAGGGAATATAAAATTTAATTATGGAAATAGAAATGGATAACCTTGAAAAATTGTACGCTGACACATTCAAAGGACTGAAGACCGGAGCAATTACCACAGGAAAGGTGATACAGGTCAAGTCAGATGGTGTGATAGTAGATGTGGGATCAAAATGTGAGGGATTTGTTCCTTTGCACGAGCTGGATGAAACTGAACTTGCACAATTGACACCCGGCGATGAAGTCGAAGTCTATGTAGTAAAACTCAGTGATTCGGACGGATTTGTCAAACTGTCACGGCAAAAGGCTGAAGGCGCAAAGACATGGGACATGCTTGATGAGGCATTCAAGGACAACAGTCCGGTTGACGGAAAGATTACCGGAAAAGTTAAAGGCGGCATGACAGTCGACATTGGAGGAATAAGCGCTTTTCTTCCCGGATCGCAGATAGATCTGAAGGCCCCGAAAAACACAGATAGCCTTATTGGACAGACATTTACCTTCAGGGTGCTGAACCTCAACCATAAAGGATCGAATGTCATCATATCCAGACGTGTCATTCTGGAAGAGGAACGCAACAAACTGAGAGAAGAGACACTTAAAACGTTGAAAGAAGGAACTACGGTAAAAGGCATTGTCAAGAACCTTACCGATTACGGTGCGTTTATTGACCTGGGAGGAATAGACGGTCTGCTGCATATTTCTGATATGTCATGGGGAAGGATCAGCCATCCGGGTGAGCTTTTCAGTATCGGTGACACTGTGGAGGTTGTCATTCTTACCTTCGATCTGGAGAACGAAAAAGTCACCCTCGGATATAAACAGAAAAAAGAAGACCCGTGGGCAACCGCTCAGGACAAGTATCCTCCGGGACAAAAAGTAATTGGTAAGATAATCACCATCACTGATTACGGCATTTTTATCGAGCTCGAAGAAGGGGTTGAAGGTCTTATTCATGTGAGCGAACTGGACTGGGTAGAAAAATCAATTAAACCATCCAAGTTTTTCTCTATCGGGGACAAAGTCGAGGCTGCTGTGCTCAAGGTGAGCAAAGATGAAAAGAGAATATCCCTGAGCATAAAGCAGTTGAAGCCAAACCCCTGGAACACGGTAAAGGACAGGTATGAAATAGGCCAGAAGATAACGGGGAAAGTAAAAAGCTTTGCTGAATTCGGCGCCTTTATCGCACTTGATGAAGGGGTTGATGCCCTGCTTCATATTTCTGATATGTCATGGGTAAAGAGAATCAGACATCCTTCCGACGTTTTAAGCAAAAACCAGGAAATTGAGGTTGTTGTTCTTA
>CAMYJJ010000156.1 GCA_947258735.1 Thermodesulfovibrionia bacterium
TTATAAAAATGCCGGACAGGAGGCACCAAAAAATTATGAGGCAAAATTTCAGATAAGCTTCAAGATCCGGGCCTGGAAGAACATGTTGGGAGATAAGGGAGATTTATTTGTTGCTTATACCCAGCGCTCGATATGGCAGCTGTATGATCAGGCGCTGTCTTCTCCCTTCAGAGACACCAATTATGAGCCTGAGGTGTTTATGAAATTTGATACTGACTTTATGGTGGGAGGACTGAGGAACAGATTATTTATCATCGGATTCAACCACCAGTCAAACGGAGCTGGCGCATCACTCTCCCGAAGCTGGAACCGTATATATTCAGTTTTTGTCGCAGAGCGGGGCAACCTTGCCCTCATCCTGAAACCCTGGTACCGTATCCCTGAAAGCGCGGACAGTGATGACAATCCGGATATTGAAAAGTATCTGGGATATGGTGAAATCATTGCCGCTTATAAAATGAAAAAGCATGTCTTCTCGTTTATGTTCCGCAATAATCTGAGATCTGATAAAAACAGGGGCGCTGTTGAATTCGGATGGAGTTATCCTTTCTCTCCTAAAGTCAGAGGGTACATCCAATACTTTAACGGGTATGGGGAGAGCCTGATTGACTACAATAATTCAGTAAACCGCATCGGCATTGGCGTAATGCTGAACGACTGGATTTAGAAGATGAGATGCAGCTTGGGTATGGCTCCTGATAGTAAATTAAATTATTATTGATCCGACAATGTGGATTCACTTTCTTCTTGCCAATGCAAGAAACATGAGATATACTTTTCTCAATACATCAGCTATAACCTGATAATTTATCAATCCAGGAAAAAGATATGAAATTCATTGCTGAGTGTCTGCTCTTAATCATTATTTTCCTGCCATCGCTGACCGCTGCGCATACCATGACGTTCAGTGATTATTTAAGACAGGTACAGGAAACCCACCCGTTCTTTAAAAAAGAAGCCATATCTCTGGATATAGAACGTCAGGAGCAGAAGAGATTTCTGGGAGAAGAGGACTGGATTGTTCGTGCTGCACCTTTTTTTGCACATCTGGAGAATGATACGATAAACAGTTTTACTCCCAGGGAAATAGATTCATTTGGTATCGGCGCTGGCGTTGAAAGAAGGTTCTGGAGGACAGGCGGAGTGCTTTCCTTTTCATATGACTACACACGTTCTGATCAGGATCTGAATGATATTATCATACCCGGAATCGGCACATTACGCGGTGAGTCCGGGGTGTTCCATGAAAATGGAATATCAGCTGCTTACTCTCACCCGCTTCTTCAGAATAAGGGAGGTGTTCTCAACCGGCTTGGCTATGAGCTTCAGGGATATAGCGTCAGAGCAACCAATGTGAACATACAGGAAAACCAGGAACTGTTCCTGCTCCAGATCGGAGACAGTTTTATTGATGGTGTATTATTGGTTGAGCAGAGGAGAATTCTATACCGGAGGTTAGCGCTTGCTAAAGAAGAGCTTGAGAGAACGTCACGTAAGCGCAAACAGAACCTTGTAGATGAAGTTGATGTATTAAGGGCCAGGGATTCGGTACTGAATGTTGAGCAGAATGTTCTGGGCATTGAGGCCCGATGGAAGGCAACGCAGGCAGAATTATCCACGATTGCTCAAATTGATCTATCCAGCGGTTTGATGCCTGATTATGACATTTACAAGACAGTAACACTCCCCTCCGCTGATATTGCCTTTGCAATGTTAAAACAGAACTCCAGAGTTCTGAATGTTTTGAAAATACGCATCGACCAGCTTGAACATCAAAAGAAGGGTTTTATAGAGCAGGGCAGACCCAGACTGGATCTTGACGTTTCCGGCGGACTAAAGAGTGGTGATACTGATTTCAGTGATTCATATACATATGATAAGCCTCAGGTATCAGCTGCATTGCGTTTCAGTTATCCTTTGGGAAACAGGATGATAGGAGCAGACATCTTAAAAACACGTTTAGAAATAAAACGCGCTCAGGAGGAAATATATACCATTGAGCTGAGTCTGGAGGCTGGGTTGAGAAATCTCATGACGCAGTTAAAAGAGCTCGAAAAAGTTCTCATGATAAACAGGGAACAGATTAACACTGCAAAAGATAAAACCAAGGCGGAGCTGCAGCGGTACAATCAGGGTCAGATCGAGCTGACATTCGTAATTCAGAGCAGGGACAATGAGCAGAATATACAATTGTTATATGCTCAGAACGCGGCCCTCTACCACAAACTGCTTTTACGATATTATGAGTTGATGGATTCATTGATTGCATCCCTGATCTGAATACCGGCATTCCCGTCCAAAGAGGATCTGACTGATGAAGGGTTTTTTCAGGTTTTTTGCTGAACGACATCTATTTGCCAATCTTTTTACCATAACCATACTTCTTCTTGGCATTTCTACTCTCACGGTCATTAAACGTGATATCTATCCAAACGTTGATATAGGAAGGATGATCATCACGACCTATTACCCGGGGGCTTCACCTGAGGACGTGGAACTCAATGTGACAAACAAGATTGAAGATGAACTTAAGGAAATTACCGGACTGAAAGAGATTACGTCTATTTCAATGGAAAATGTTTCATCGATTCGTGTAGATATTGAGTCGGATGTTGAGGATATGGAAAAAGTGAAAGATGAGGTGAGAAGGGAAGTCGGTCAGGTTACAGATTTTCCGCCGGAAGTAACAGAGTCTCCTGATATATGGGAAGTAAAAACTCCCTTTGACCCCTTTATAGAAGTCGGCATTACAGGCAATATTCCCTACCCGCAACTCAGGGAACTGGCCCGCATCTTTGAAAAGAAGATTGAAAACATTGATGGTGTCTCAAGGACCACACGATATGGCTATCGTATGAGGGAAGTGCAGGTTGAAGTATCCCCTGAATCCTTACGTACGTACCAGGTGCCCATGCGGGAAATCATTGCTGCGATACGGGGAAGAAATATCCGGGGCAGCGGCGGCTCTCTTGAGTCGTATACGAGTGAAAAAAATGTAGTAACTCTCGCCCAGTTTAGAAAGCCGCAGGAAGTTGGTGACGTTATTGTCCGGTCAACATTTGATGGGCCTATGGTCAGGGTGAAGGACCTTGCAGTAATACATGACGATTTTGAGGAAGAAAGAATTATCTCTCGCATGAACGGACGGCAGGCGATATCATTTTCCGTATTTAATAAACCGTCAGCAGACATCATAAGGACATCTGAAAGGATAAAAAATCTCATAAGGCAGGAGCAGACGCTGATGCCCGGGGGAGTGGAGATCATCTACTCCAATGACACCTCGCAGTACGTACGTAATCAATTCAGTATCGTCGTTGCCAATGGGGGCATAGGCCTTGTTCTTGTCACTGTTCTTCTTGCCCTGTTCCTTAACGTCAGAATGGCCTTCTGGGTTGCTCTCGGCATTCCGGTTACGTTTTTCGGGGTAATATTTCTCCTGCCCCTGTTCGGGGTATATCTCGATACCATAGTGCTGACCGCAATGATTATAGTAATCGGTATCATCGTGGATGATGCAATCATTGTGTCTGAAACCATATATGCAAAGAGACGGACATCTGCGACTCCGCTTGACGCTGCGGTAAACGGAATCAATGAAGTATATCGTCCTGTCCTGACGACCGTACTTACGACGTTTGCTGCTTTTGCAACAATGTTTTTTATGCCCGGCATGATGGGAAAGTTTGTATTTGTCATTCCCCTTACCGTTTCTCTTGCCCTGTTTTTATCGATGCTGGAAGTATCTATTGCACTGCCGGCGCATCTGACCCGAAGCAAAGGGTTTTCTGCGATAAACAAAGACCATCAGGAAGGTCCTTTTGATACATTCAGAAAATTATTTAAAAAAATCATTATATTCCCCCTCAAACTGAGATATCTGAATCTGCTGTTATTCGTAGGAGTATTGATCGGTTCTTTATATTACGCGGCCAACAATATGTCCTTTATCCTGTTCCCTACAAAAGGGGCTGAGGTGTTTCTGCTCAGCGTGGAACTTCCTATCGGCAGCTCACTGAATGCAACGTCTGACAAGGTGATAAAAATAGAGGAAATTTTATTGGATTTGCCGGAGACCGAGCTTGAGTCATTTATAACCAGAATTGGCATGCTGTTAATTATGGATAATCCTCCAAGGGATGGCGAGCATTATGGTTCAATTATTGTCAATCTTACTCCGTGGTCTTCCCGGAAACGAACAGCTGACGATATTGTAGAAGATGTGCGTCAAAAGGTACATGATATAGGCGGATATGATAATGTTACCTATTCTGTGGCAACCGGTGGTCCGCCGACCGGCAAAGCGGGGAAAGTCAGGGTGATTGGTTCTGATGATCATATAAGAAAGCAGCTTGCAGGCGATGTAGAAAAATATCTGTCAGGGATCGAAGGAGTCAAGGATATTGAACATGATGATGCTCCCGGCAAGGAGCAGGTTGAGATCAAGGTTAATTATGATAAATTAGCAAGATTAGGGCTTACCATGGCAGACATTGCCCAAAATGTAAGAATTGCCTATGACGGCGAAGTTGTAACGAGTGTCCGCTATGGAGAAGAGGATGTTGATTTTCGCGTTATTCTGCAGAAGGAAGCCAGAAAAAAACTTTCATACCTGAACAGGCTGACGATACCGAACAGACAGGGAAGACTTATATCTTTGAAAGAAGTGGCTAAACTTAAGATTGCACCGGGTCCTAACGATATCAACCATTTTGACAGGGAAAGGACTGTCACGGTCACTGCTGATGTTCAGCAGGACGTCACGACCTCATTAAAGGTAACCAATGAGCTTTTAGAACATTACGATCTTGACAGGGATTACCCCGGGATGCGTTTTATGATAGGCGGAGAAGCACAGGAAACAGAAAGTTCAATGCAGGGTCTTTATATGGCATTCGGCATGGCAGTTATCGTCATTTATTTCCTCCTTGTCCTGCTTTTTAATTCGCTTACTCAACCGGTCATTGTCCTGCTGGCAATTCCGTTCGGACTTGTGGGAATTATTCTGACTTTTATTCTGCATGCTGAATCATTTGGGTTCTCAGCAATGCTAGGCGTCGTTGGTATGGCCGGGGTTGTTGTGAATGACTCCCTGGTGCTGGTGAATCATCTGAATGAGCTGAAAATTCAGGATCCCTCTCAGTCTGTTCTCCACATAGTAGTACAGGGGGCAACAAACCGCCTGCGTGCCATATTGATGACGACGCTTACCACGGTTGCAGGACTTCTGCCTCTTGCTTATGGTATCGGCGGGACTGACATCTATATGGGGCCAATGGCGCTTGCACTTGGGTATGGACTGCTGTTTGCTACGCCTCTTACTCTTGTGCTGGTTCCCTGCCTGTATTTGATCGGTGAAGATATTAAGAAATTATTTAAGAGAAAACTTGCATGATGCTAACTTCTTATTTTTTAATTAGCGGCCATCAATTTATTCATCGCAACACTTTATTTGCTTTTCCGATACTGATTAGCAGACAGTGATATTTATTTTATTTTGTATTGGTGTTACGGCTGTATTCGTTTTATTTTGTCATCAATCAGCAATCCTCCCAATTTCATATTCCAGAATACATCAAAGTAATGTATAATCTATTTATTAACTTAAGAGAATACAATACTGATTCATATAAGAATCTAAAGGAGTTAAAATGAAAAAATACATTTTAATCTTCATTGTCATCAGTTTTTCATGTTTAAGCATAACTCATGCTGAAAAGCCACAATGGGCTGGAAAAAGCAAGGATGTCAAAGAAGAAATGAAATCCCAAAAAAGTGCACTAAGAGAACGATACGGTGCCTCTGATTCCGGGGATAATGATAGCGACGAAAATGAGAGATATAAAAAAGACATGAAATCCCATAAAAGCGGAATAGAAGAGCGATATGGCAACTCTGATTCCGGGGATAATGATAGTGACGAAAATGAGAAATATAAAAAAGTAAAGAAAGATGAAGACCTGAAGGGCCTGGAGAAACAAAGAGAAAGAAAAACATTTCAGGAACAAAAAGAATCAGATAAAGGATCAGAAAAGGGACAGGAGTCCAGACTGAAACGTAAAAAATGGTGGAAGTTCTGGGAATAGAAGACAGGGTGTTGCCCCTTTAATTCTCAACAGCCTATATCCGAAGCCTGTATTGCAAGGGAGTGTTTAGAAAAGCTTGTTAAATAAATATGCATAATTTAAACTGAGAAGGGAGTTAATGAGCATGAAGAAGATTGTAATAATATTGTCAGTCGTAATTATGGGTTGTTTTGCTTCTATTGAAATATCTTATGGTGAAACAGGTCAGACTGGTCAATCATGGTCATCGAATTCTGCGGCTATAGAAAAAATTGGGTCGAAAGAAATACTAATCCCTTCTCATAAAGCAGACGAATGGCTTGTTGCTCATGATTATCCGACGACCACTAAAAAGAAAAGGGATTTTGGCCTGTTCGGCAGACCACAGTCAGTGATGGAGTACAGGGACCAGACAAAGGAATGGGAAGCGAGGACTCTCAGATCACTTGGCCTGGTAGAGTTTTTCGGGGGGATTGGACTTGCTGTTACCGGTATTGTGATCATGGATGACTCTGCCGGGGGCGGGATTGCAGCGATACTGGCAGGTATCGGTTCGGCGTATATCGGTTATAAAGACCTGAGCGCTGCTAAAAGATTTTTTTATCAGAAATCGCTTTTTTCACGAAAAGATATGCATGAAGATCTCATGTATCGTGCAGATAGAAATAAAAACAGAAAAGGATTTTCTGTTCATATGAATCTGGCGTCTCATGAATTTTAATACTTAAGACCTGTTTATGGGCTTACTTTTTTTGTCATTAAACCACTTGAAATAGGTTTTTGCACAATCATGACCTGATTTCTCCAGTGCCTTCTTTTTTGCCTCAGAAATATCAAAGTCTGTTGTTCCTACACCTTTGCTGTCGATATAAAGAGTACGGTGCCAGTCATCATTGTGAAGATGCA
>CAMYJJ010000157.1 GCA_947258735.1 Thermodesulfovibrionia bacterium
ACTCATCCTTGAGCTGGTCCATTACAGCGCTGGCTCCGCGTACATGACAGGCAGTTCCTGTGCAGACCCTGACTATCTTTCTTCCGCGAGGAGTGAAATAAAACTGTTTATAAAATGTTGCGGTGCTGTACACATCAGACATCGGGATATGGAGGTTTTTAGACAGCTTAATCAGCTCTTCCTCCGGAAGATAGTTGTGCTCTTGCTGGATCTGCTGAAAAGCATGAATCAGGATACCTCTCTTTTTCTCTGATTCTGTTAAAACTTCAGCTACGTGGCCAAGTACCTCATTAGCGTTCAGCGTCATTTATACCTCCAACACCAGCATGCGGTGTAATTTCTCTACGTGCAGCCATATCCATGAGAACACGTTCAGCACCGAACTTGCCGGGCTCGTATTTCCTCAGCTTGAGGGCCTCTCTTGCATTGTCGATATATTCGAGCGCCATGGCAAGCATTTTTTCCGGATCAGGCTCAAAGTGCATGGCTCCCATGTACCTCTCCAACCAGACTTCGGTCATGATCTTTTCAACTTCCTTGCTTGAGCCTACCGGGGATTCTCCGCCGAAAATGACAGGAACTCCGGACGCTGCAAAATAGACGCCGATCGCAATGGCTTTTTCAGACATCCATTCGGGAGCAATACCGACAGCAGGCATACCACCTATCTCACCCGAGAGACCGCCTTCTTTTGCCATATTGGTAGCGATGGTAAGGATCCTTGAATTATCAACACATGCACCGAGGTGGAGAATAGGGGGGATACCTATTGCTTCACAGACCTCTCTGAGACCGGGACCTGCGTTTTCCAGTGCCATTTCCGGAGTCAGATATCCGGCTGAACCGCATGCAGCTGAACCGCAGCCTGTGGAAACTATCAGCACATCGTTTTTAATTAACTCTCTGGCGATGTATTTATGGATACCTGTTGACGCAACCCGTGGATTGTCACAGCCGGCCAGTCCAACCACTCCCCGCACTCTGCCTGCTGCAATTGCATCATTTAACGGTCTGTAAGAACCGCGCCACTTTCCGCCCTGCATATACTCAATGTATTCATCAGAGAAACCGCCGATAAGGGGGAATTTTTCGGTGATATGGCTTCCCTCTGTCTTTCTGTTCTGGTAATTGTCACAGGCCAGCTTTAATATCTCCTTTGCTGTCTCGTTAGGATGGTGTTCATCATGCTCAATGTGGACCGCGTCCTGGATCATAGCTTTACGGCTCGTTGTTATGATTTTTGTATGAAACTTTTTGGATATTTCAGTAATGGCCGGCATGATACACTGAACATCTACCGATAGTGCATCAATCAGGCCTGTCATGATACCAAGCTCCTGATTTGTGAAACCGCCGGCAGTTGGGATTCCGTGTCTCATCAGGACTTCATTTGCCGTACAGCACATACCGCCGATATTAATTCCTTTGGCCCCTTTTGATTTTGCATAATCCATCATCTCCTGAGATGATCCTACTTCAATGATGGCTTCTGCAAGGGTAGGTTCATGTCCATGCACTACCATATTAACTTCATCTTCCTTGAATATTCCAAAACTCGCTTCAGCCTTTACGGGCATGGGTGTTCCAAAGAGAATGTCTGATATGTCAGTTGAGATCATGCATCCGCCCCAGCCGTCAGCAAGGGCTGTTCGTAAGCCCTGGGTCAGGAGGTGGTCCGGGTCGTGATCAACACCGACAGCAGTACGGTGCATGGTTTCTACAACCTCTCTGTCTATCCCGCGGGGTGTTATTCCATATTTTTTCCATCTCTCCTGGGTTTTTTCCGGGGCCCTCTTGCAGTAGTTGAGTTCGCCGTTCTGGCGGCCGAAGTCCTGGAGAAATGTCTCAGCTACATCTTTAGCAACGTCGTTGACTTCCCTGCCTTCAAATTCAATTTCAAGGATACCTGCAACCTTGTAGAGTTTTCTTACATCCTTGATCTTGAAATCCTTTGTTTTGCCGGTAGCCACATCAAGGAGTGTATTGGCCATGTCCCGGGAATGGTCTGAATGAGCAGAGGTACCGGCAGCGATCATACGTAAAAAATTTCTGGCTGCAACAGTACCGAGTCTGGCTCCGCACACGCCTCTTGCTTCTTCTTCAGCATTCTTGCCGATGAGCCTGCATGGTCCCATGTGACATACCCTGCAGCAGGCGCCTGTTTCTCCGATAGGGCAGGGTTTGAGATTTTCCGCCCGGTCAAAACATGTTTCCATTTCATGGGCCTTACCCCATTCAATTATTTCTTCAGCTGATGATCCTGCACTCTTAATTGGTTTATTGTTACTCATATAACCTCCATAGTTAAGTACGTAAGTGCGTAAGAGCGAAAGTGCGTAAGGAAAAAACGTACGAACTTCCGAGCTTTCGCGCTTCCGAGCTATTTAAAACATCGGGTCCATTTCAAGGGCCGGGTGTCCGACGTTCGCTAAATGTTCCATTAATTTTTCCGAGTCTTCAGCAATTGTCTCATCACATATTTTGTCAAGAAGATCAGGTACGCCTTCTTCTTCACACCTCTGCTTGAACTCCTCGGCAATTCTTTCTTTCAGGTTCTTTGTCATCCAGACGATCCTCTTTATACCGCCGTCAGCAAAAAGGAATTTTTTGCTTGTTATAAAGTTCACGCCGATTCCCATAAAGCCGGGGTTCTGTGTTCCTCCGCCAACCGTACCTGCAAGGGTAGAGAACTTCATGCCGACAGGGGTCTCACCTGTATGACCTCTCTGAACGAGCATGATGCCATTGGCTTCAGGGATGATCGCTACAATGCATTCGAAGCAGCCGCATGATGTCATGGGGTTGTCCATGATGGTATAAAGGTTCAGTGATTCTACTGCGCCGGCTGAGTTGCTCTTGAGATACTCGTCAACACCTTCCCAGCGTCCCTGTTTCTCATCCAGTACGGTGCTCTTTTCTATCGGCTGGTTACCGCCGGTGGGATCTATTTCATAAGCGGCCTTGCAGTCAAGCCAGTTATAGGCCCCGCAGAGACCCAGACGCTCAGGACTGATAACACATACATGTGAAGGGGCAAATGACTGACAGAGCAGGCAGGAATAATACGTCTCAACAGATTCATCTGTCAGACCTGCAAGCCTGTGGTCTCTCTCTTTGTAATTTGCCCGTGCCTGGTCCTGAAGCTCAAGCACGTCCTTTTCGTCAAAGTAGAGGGTGACCTGTACTTTATCAACAATAGACTGAAACCTGTGATGCGACATGGTGTTATGGATGGTTCCGATATGTTCAAGGGTGATGCCATCCTTGTATGCCTGATTGCTTATTCTCATCCAGACGATGTCGCGCTGTCCCATATGCCACAGGCCCTGGGCTTCATTAATATTATGGTGAAGCTTTCTTTCGATAATCGCCTCAAAGTCACTCTGCATTTTTCTGCCTGCAACGTCTATTACGATACCGAGAGGCATTCTTCCGCCTGCCTTGTATCTCTCCTCAATATCAGTGCCGACCAGAATGACTTTTCCGTCTTCGATTTCTTCAAGCTCTTTTGTTCTGACCCATTCGAAAGCCGGTGTACGCTGACCGCCGAATTCAATAAACATATCATCTTTCCTGATACGCTCACCCTCAAAAGCAGGGCCGTAGGAAACAGGAATAGGGGGTTTGGCAACGGTAACTTTAAGACCTCTGACTTCAAACGCCCTCTGGACTATCTTGCTATGATCAAGTTCTACTTCAACATGCTCGTATGTACAGACACCTGTAGGATGTATAACAGGGACTTCTGTATCACATATTGCCGGATAGCCGAAGTTGATTGCGCCTGCACCTGTTGACCATTTAACGTCATCAAGCTCACCAAGTACCAGAGCAAATGCAAACACTCTGTCTTTAGTGTATTTGAGATGTGCCTTGTAATCACCCGGCTTGTTACCGCCGAATATCATTGATGCCCTTATGGACCAGTCAAGTGCATAGAGTGTATGTTCCGTATCAGGACCAAGAGGCACAATATAGGTGTCCCAGCCGAGTTCAACGTTTCTGGAAAGAAGCTGCTGCGTAACATTGGTCAGCTTGCCGTTTTTGTCTTTTGCCGTGCCGGACAAAAAGGTCAGGATGTTCTTTTCCTGGAGTTCTCTGACAATGCTCTCTGCAATTTCAGCATCAGGTGCAGCGCCGATAATGGCTGCAAATCCCGGCATTCTGCCGTCAACGAGCTGGATACCAAGGTTTCTCTGGATCGTATCCGTAATAAACCCGTTATAGACATAACCGGTTTCAGGATCAGTGGCAGGTTCCTCTCCATTAAGATATCTCATTGCAAGGATAATTTCCTCACAGAACAGGGTGGCCATGCCGGAATCCAGTGCTTCCCCAAGATAAGGCTTCCATAAGGTGTCATCTGGAGTGTCATGAAGCATCTCCCTTGCCATTTCAAGGGCGACCTTCATATCAGCAAGAGTCTTGACAGGAAATGCAGTCATTGCATATATCTGGGGAAGATAAAATGCAGTGTCAGGAAATTCAAATACAAAGTCCTTGCCTTTTTCAGCGGTTGCCTTATCAAGCATCTCCTCTGCTGTTTTAAAAAGACTGTGTGCAGCGCTAATAGCAGCAGTGGCTATCAATTTTGACATCTCTACCTCCTGGTGTATGTTTCGTTCGATTTACCGGGTACAAATTTTTATGAAAATTGAGGCTTAAAGGTAATGAACTGCAGTTACTGACAATTACTGCATTTACCGAAAAACTCAATGTGATTACCAGTTACATCAAATCCATCCATAAGATCCGTGGAAAGGTCCAGATTAAAGTCATTGAATATGTCTACAATGGTTTTGCAATCCGTACATATTAAATGATGATGAGGCTTTAGTTCCGGATCATACCTTTTCTTTGCAGGATCTATTTTAAGCTCCAGAATATTGTCTTTATTTTTTAAAGCTTCAAGGGTGTTGTATACTGTGGCAAAAGACATGGTAGGAAATTCCTTTGATACAGACTTATAAATGTCCTCTGCGGATGGATGACTTGTATTGCCCTCAAGAAAACCTAATATGGCAATGCGCTGCGGCGTTAACTTAATGTTTAAATGCCTGTACTTTTCCATCGTTGTCATACGCATCCCCCTGGTTTAAAAATTATCATATTAGAATCATTCTTATCAATTGCCCTATATAATAATACTGCTATTGATTATAGTCAAGCCTATAAGCCCTTGAGATATGTTGGGAGCGCATTTGCTTCCCTCGGTCCTACCGTAATCTTCCATCCCTCAAGCTTGTCCTCCAGCGCCCCGCTGAGAATTGCCACCTGTCCGGGCAGGATAAGCTCCTTTTTGCTGACCTGGTCACCAACGCCGCTTTCACTGATGAACTGGGCTATTTTTGCTGCAGTAAACTTGCCCGCTGCCCATGCAGTAAGGACAGAAAGGCCTTCACAGTCCATAACTGCAAGCCTGCTGGGCACCTTACTGTTTTCAACTTCACCTGAAACGATAAAGTACGTAAGTGAGAAATTGGTTGTGATCATCAGGGGTGAATCAGCCGTAGGTTCGCTGATTTCATATATCTTCTGTTCAACCTGCATCGGGACCTGAGGATCAGTGTAAATGTTCTGTCTTACTGTGTACAGGGCGAGGTTTTTCCACTTCTCCACACTGCTAAGTACAACGATAGAAGCATACTTTGCAATTGCAACAGAAGCGATTGAGGTCTCAAGCATTGCATCGTCCCTTGTTACAAAATTAATAACAGGATAGCCAAGAGGCTTGAAGCTCTTTTTAAGGGCAGACCTTCTGATCTGAGTATTGTTTTCGATGATCTCTTTAGCTGTTTTAGCGCCTGAATCAAGGACGATGTCCTCAACACCAAGAACCTTGATCTTTTCTGTCAGGGCGCTCAGCGCCTCCAGTCCGTCTGCGCAGGCAACGATCGGAACGCTGTTTTCCCTGGCAATATTGGCCATTGCCTCGGCGTTTTCATCAGTTGCACAATACATGAGGGGCTTTCTGGCAGCGACCGCTTTTACCGCGGCTTCAGCAGCGCCGGCATCTTTACAATTTAAAATGATGGCCGCATCTGGCGCTTTGTCAGCAACAAGCTTGACAGCAGCTTCATATGTGGCTGCGTCACCGGAAGCGCATTCAATGGAAATCGCATCTATTCTGAGTTTCTGACCTACTCTATCCAGTTCTGACGTGGCAACTTCTTCAGCCTTTGCTGCCAGCTCATCATTGCTTAACGTATCAGCTATATTAACTGCCAGTGCACAGGGATTAATAAATTTCTTGTCATGTCTGAACATGACGTTCTCACCGCCCATTTTAGCAGCCTTGTCTCCGCTGCCCAGGCTGAAAGACCTGATCGGCGGAGCTGAAGCCTCTCCCAATGCAGTTTTGGCTTCTTCAGAAACATCAGGGCATGCTGATAGTTCGACGCCTCCCTGTGCGAGCTTCATCGCAAAGGCAAGACATGTAGGGAAACCGCACTTCTTGCAGTTTGTCTTTGGAAGAAGTTTAAATATCTGGATTCCGGTTAATGCCATGTTAATCCTCCGTTATATATCGTAATTAATTATTGTGTTTACGTTAATTCTTCGATTGTTTTCTCAACAGTGTCTATTGCCTTCGGGTGTCTCATTATGAGCAGGTTCGTACCTGATGTAATCATGGAAGTGGCAGTTCTCCGAGAATAGGGGGCTGCATTGTCTGATCGTTCTGGGCAAGTCCTGCGAGTCTTATCCGCTCCATAACAGAGTATGTGTACTCAAGACCATAGCCGAGTGCAGAACACATCGGGTCGGTCAATAGCTTTTCCTTGTCAAATCCCATCTGGGTAATGAGAATGTTAAGCTGCTTTGCCAGATTGATATCAAGCTCAGACATTGCTATTAATTTATGTTTATGGGCCAGGGCAGCAGAAACAATCGTTTTATAGTTGCCTTCCTGAGCCTTAACTATA
>CAMYJJ010000158.1 GCA_947258735.1 Thermodesulfovibrionia bacterium
CCTTTGCATTCGAGTTTATAGGTATCGAATTCACCCGCTGGCACGCTGACGCGCTCCTGGGCTTTTACTTTGCACTTCCGCGTTGAGACCCATGGCTTGCTCCCATCGTGATAGCTACCCCTGAATTTGTATTCAAATTTAGATTTTGAGTGAAGCGGCCAGGGGCTGCCTTTGGTCTTGGTGATCGTCTGCGTTCCGCTTGTTCCGTTACAGTTCTTCCATGATAAAGATAAGGCGTCGTGACCTGGTGAAATTAATAGACATGTACCCTGTGCTGAAGGCAGATATTACAGCATATTTAAGTGAAAAACTCTCTGACGCATACGATATGCTGCAGCAGTTATCCACTGAGATCGTCGAAAGAAGAATTGCAGCGGTGCTGCTGAAACTTTCCGAGAAAATAGGTATCGAGGACTCTGACTACAGGAAAATAGATTTTTCCCTTACCCGTAAGGAAATTGCTGAAATGGTGGGATCTTCAACTGAAACATGCATCCGCACAATGAGCAGATTTCAGAAAATGGGAATGGTAAAATCCTCAAAAAGCAGTATTCTGGTAAACGAAGAGGCCCTGACCAGTTTTCTGGAGCATTAGTTCAGGATTGCTCTTTCATCTTATGTAGCACTCGTTTCTAGAAGTTAATAAAACATACTGTCATTCTGATCTTGATTCAGAATTTCATGTTTATAATGAGTTATGAGACCCTGAAATAAATCCAGGGTGACAAGTTTTTTCTTCCGCTACATCTACCAGATAGTTGTAGACCTGAATCAGTGTCTATCCATTAACTCAATGTGTCTTTCATTCCGGCAGTCAGGATGCGGGTATGACGGTTCGAAGTTTGATTATACGATCAAACACTAATTAGAGTCTGTGTAAAATTCAGTATCTCTGTCTGTCATTCCCGCAGTCCTTAGGCGGGAATCCAGTCTTTCCAAAGGCTTCTGGATGCCTGCATACCGCAGGCAGGCCCGATTACTAACTTCGGGCATGACAAAAACAAAAAACAGCAATTTATACACAGACACAAATTAATCTTTTTTCCACACATGACAATTATCATACTAATTCCAGAATGCAGGGTATATTATTAGGTTAAGAAAAGATAAAAACCATTAGCATTAATGGTTGAATCGTAAGATCATATACTGATCTAAGAAAGGAGTATCGGTTATGGCTACTAAAAATATAGACATAAACAACTACTGCGAATGCCTGTACTCGGAACTGTCCAACATCAAGGACAGCCTGGATGCTTTTCTGACACAGATTGACCTTCTGGAGGGAAAGGATAAAGGTCATTTCAGCTCCCATACCAAACATCTTAATGAACTGATTAAGAATGTTGAATGGAAAATGGAGATCTTTGCCAAAGAGTGCCCTGTTGACTGGGGTAAATTCGGCGAACATGCTGAAAGCAGCACATCTGTACCTTCAGCAGATTCACTGAAGAATAAAGATTTTCCTTCACCCGGTTATGCAGGTGGATAACTGCTGTTAGTTCATTGACATAAGAACTCCTGTTACATTTATAAGGTGTAACAGGAGTTCTTTTTTTGTCCTTTTCATATCATTCATATAATCATTATACTCATGACATATATCATATTCATCTTCTGAGGATCGTCGTAATATGTATTTAGAAACAGGAGCGAGGGAGGTGAGTTTTATGAAATATGAATTGGCATGTAACTGCGGTGAAACCGTATCAGTGGATGCATCTACACGTGAAGAGGCCCTTACAAAAGTCAAAGGGATAATGAATGAGGATGCTATCAAACAGCATATGCAGGAAAAGCATCCGGGACAGCCTTTGATGACAATTGAACAGGCCCATGCAATGGTGGACCAAAATCTGCATCCGGTCAGTTAAGATAAGAAATAAAAGACCGTCGAACAGCGAGTGTCGTACCTCGAGTCATTCCCGCATTTTTTTAGCGGGAATGACTAATACTTTATTTATTCTGCAGGTAAATATGTGCTGACATATACTCCAAGAACAGATGCAGAATTCCGGAGACAATCCATTACCCATTACCCATTACCCATCACCCATCACCTGTCTCATTAGCACTCCCTTGTAACATACTGTGATATAATTTTATGGAAGATCACTTTAATGAAAGGTCTTACATATGATAACCACCCAGCTAATGCTGAGTCTTCTTTTAATTCTTGTTGTGGCATGGGCAATGGGAAGCATTTTTGCCCGTTACGGACTTCCCTTTGTTCTTGGTGAACTGGTTGCGGGAATTATCATAGGTCCTCCTCTTCTTGGCCTGATAGGCCCCTCCCCTGCCATTGAGCTCCTTGCCGAACTTGGTATTTTCTTTGTTATGTTTCATACAGGCATGGAAATGGACCCAAAGGAACTGGTAGAGCACCTCTGGCCTTCTCTTGCTGTTGCCATAGGAGGATTTATCCTTCCCTTTGCTCTTGGTTATTTTACCACCCGTGCCTTTGGAGGAACCATTAATCAGGCACTGTTTATCGGCATGGGTATTTCAATAACTGCCATTGCGGTCCAGTCTGTTATATTACACTCTCTCCGGATAAGTACAACGTACATCGGTCACATAATTATTGGTGCAGCCATAGCAGACGACATACTCTCATTAATAGGTTTGTCCGTATTAATAGGTCTGGCAAAAAGCGGGACAATTGAGGTTTCAGGCTTATTCATTCTCATCGGTAAAGTCATCGGTTTCTTTATTTTTACCATTCTGATAGGACATTTTGTAATGCCCAGATTAACCACCAGGCTGCATGACCGGGAAGGAAAGGCTTTCACCTTTGCCATGGCCTCAGCATTACTTATGGCCTACCTGGCCGAATTGGCGGGACTGCACCTGATCATAGGAGCTTTTCTTGCCGGTCAGTTTGTTAGAAAGGAAATTATGGATGAAAAGATTCATCATGCCATCAGCGACCGTTTTTACGGATTAAGTTATGGTTTTCTCGTGCCAATATTCTTTGCCTCGCTTTCATTTCATCTTCACCTGAACTGGGATATCTCATTCCTGTTTTTTGCTTTATCCATTACTGCTGTCGCAATACTAGGCAAGCTTATTGGCTGCGGTCTCGGGTATGCCATATTTAAAAGAAATTACTGGGAGTCTGTCATTGTCGGATTCGGCATGAACGGCCGCGGTGCAGTGGAGATCGTTGTAGCGTCCGTTATTATTAAACTGAGTGATGAACTCCTCATAGCTGATCCGGGCATGGACCCCCTGTTAACGCAGGACCAGTTTTCGGCACTCATATTAATGGCCTTCATTACAACATTAATGGCCCCTCTTACGCTAAGGTGGTCTGTCAACAAAGCCTGCAGTTCTGATGAGTCTGCCGCTTTTTGTACGTTATGGAATAACAATCAATTGAAGTGATTGAAAAAAATCGAGCGTTGTGCGTCTGTCCCTGGTTCATGCTCGATGCTCGACAGTCATCAGTCGTCGCAGTTCAACACACATCGATCAACAGATCCCTAACCCCTAACCCCTAATCCCTAACTCCTAATCCCTAACTCCTGTCTCCTGACTCCTGTCCTTCACCCTCAGGAGGTGCATATACCGAAAATGCTCTTTTATGTTCAATGTCATGCATGTGATCATATAGCTCATCAATCATGGCCATCATCTCATCTTGTGTATTTTTCAGAAATGCCCGGACTTTCAGTTCTTTTGCCGGCAGACCCCTCACATACCATCCGTAAAATTTTCTGAACCTGATGACGCCGAATTTCTCACCGGAGAATTCTATGTTTGCAAGGAGATGTTTTTTCATTGTCTCTGTCAATTCATCTATACCGGGCCTTGGAGGCACTTCTCCTGTTTTCATATACGCGGCAGTTTCATTAAACAGCCAGGGATTGCCAAGAGCACCTCTCGCAATTGCAACTCCGTCACATCCGGTCTGATCAAACATCTTCTTGATGAGATAGGGGCTTAAACCATCTCCGCTTGCAACAACAGGAATTGAGACAGACTCTTTGACTTTCCGTATATGGTCATAGTCAACGTTACCCTTATACTTTTGCGCCCTAGTTCTGCCATGAATAAAAATACATTGTGCACCTGCATCCTCGGCACTTATTGAGACCTCCTTTGCATTGACTGATGTACTGTCCCAGCCTGAACGTATCTTGACAGTTACAGGCAGATCGGTATTGTTCACAATGAGTTTTAATATGCCATGCAGTTTGTCAGGATCTTTGAGCAGTCCTGCCCCCCTCCCCTTAGTGGCTACCTTGTTTACCGGGCAGGCCGCATTGAAATCAATAAGATCAAAAGAATCCTTCGGCAGGTTGTCCATTGCTCTCAGAATGGACTCATCATCATCACCAAGAAGCTGTACCCCCAAAGGCCTGTCCTCCGGTTGAGTCATAATCATTTTTAACGTGTTTTTACTTTTGTAAGCAAGGGAATTGGTACTCACCATTTCTGTGAAAGCAAGAGAACAGCCAAACGGCCTGACCGTCATCCGGTAAGGCAGGTCTGTAATCCCTGCCATCGGGGCCAGAAGCAGAGGAGAGTTGAGGATTAAATTTCCGATCTTAAACACAAAACATATTATACATCAAGGAGAAACGGATAAGGGGTCAGGGCTCGACAAACGACAACGATGGTATCTCACAGAACAAGAATTCACCGTATTCTTGACATAAAATAGAATTATTTTATAATCTAAATCTATCTTTTAATATCTTAGGGGACATTATGGCCAGACCTTTACGCATTGAATATAAAGGAGCTCTTTATCACGTAACAGCACGCGGTAATGAGAGAAGGAAGGTATTTTTTACACCCTCCGACAATGAAAAGTTCTTGCAGTATATATCAGAGGCGATAAAAAATATGGCATATTGATCCACTGCTACGTTTTAATGACAAATCATTATCATCTTATCATAGAGACTCCTGAGGCCAATCTGAGTAAGGCTATGCATTTTATAAACGGCTCATATACGAATTATATAAACTGCAAGAGGAAGAGAAGCGGTCATTTATTCCAGGGAAGATACAAGGCAATACTGGTTGCCAGGGACAATTATCTGTTGGAGTTAAGCAGGTATATACACCTTAATCCCGTCAGGACACAAATGATACAGAGGCCGGAAGAGTATACATATAGCAGTTATAAAGCATACACAAGCCGGAAAAGAGAAAAATTGCTTACTAATGATCTCATACTGGGAATGATGTCATCTCATAAAGCAGAAGGGAAAAAAGCATATCCTTTATTTGTTGAAGCATGTAATGGCAGGAAGCTTGAGGATCCGCAAAAAGAAGTTTACGGAGGGATAATACTGGGTGGGACACGATTTATTAAAGAAACTCTGCAACAGATAAAGACTGAATATCTGCAAAAGGAAGGGATTAGCGAAAGGAGAGCATTACGTTCAACGCATAATATTGAGGAAATAATAGAAGTGGTTTCAAGTTACTTTAAAATAGATAAAGATGAAATGTTGACAAACAAACATTCAGAGCAGAGGAAGATAGCAATTTATTTTGTAAAGCAGAGGACAGGAGCAGATAATAACCAAATCGGAGAAGTATTCGGGAGGACAAGCAAGGCAATAGCTAAAACGTATGAAAGATTCAGAAAAGAGATAAAGAGCAACAGAAAACTTAGTACTAAAATAAAGAAAATTAAAAAGGATTTGTCGTTTGTCGAGCCCTGACCCCTTATCCGTTCTCAAATCTGGCCATGAAGTTTTCATACATGTTTTTTACATAGGCCTTTTCTTCGTCCGGTTCCATTTTTACGAACCTGTCAATATTGATTGAAACGTCTTCAGGTATCTCTTTTAAAAATCTGGAGGGTACAGATGGCTTTTCTTTTCCATATTTCCTTCTTTTCTCTGTATAAGTAATGAACAGCTCCTTCATGGCCCTTGTTATTCCCACATAGAAAAGGCGTCTTTCCTCTTCAACACCTGATGATGTGTGAACAGATTTTTTATGCGGGATCAGTTCCTCCTCTGCGCCTGCTATAAACACTACAGGGAATTCCAGACCCTTTGATGAATGGAAGGAGATGAGGGTAACGCCCTGCCCTTTTTTCTCTTCCTTTTCCTCAAGCATGTCTGTAAGAGCCATGGTTTCAAGAAACCCCTGAAGTGAAGGTGATCTTTCCCTGGACTCATAATGCTCTATCGATTCAACAAAGCCTTCCAGATGTTCGATTCTTCTGAAAGCAGCCTCAGGCCCTTTATATAAATGGGTAATATAGTCTCTGAAATTGATCTCCTCAAGCAGGTCTTTAACACCGCCTGCCATATTTTTCCCTTTTGCCAAACTATCTCGGTATCGATCTATCACTGCATAAAAAATTTCTGCCGACGAGAGCGCCCTCCTGCTGAGACCATCAACCTCTTCAGCCCTGCCAAAGGCTTCGAGCATAGTGGTAGAATGTAATTGAGCAAAATCAGATAGAGATGTTATTGCTGAAGGACCAAGGCCCCTTTTAGGAGCACTTACTGCCCTTAATAGACTGAGGTCATCTGATGGATTTGCAATAATCTTTAACCAGGCAACAACGTCCCTGATCTCTCTCCGTTCGAAATAGCTGGTACCTCCGACAACTGTATAAGGGATCTGTTTGCTCCTCAGTGCCTCTTCAAATGGTCTTGAAAAGGTGTTTGCCCTGTAAATCACGGCAATCTCCTCATATGAGATATTTTTTCGATCCCTGATCATTGAGATTCTGTCCGCTATCCATTCAGCCTCATCTTCTGTATCTTCCGCCTTAAATATATTTACCTTTGGTCCGTCCCCCCTTTGCGTCCAGAGGGATTTTTCCATTCTGTTGATATTATTTTTTATCACCCCGTTTGCCGCTTTAAGGATATGGTCAAATGACCTGTAATTCTGTTCAAGCCTGACCGTAAGAGTCCCG
>CAMYJJ010000159.1 GCA_947258735.1 Thermodesulfovibrionia bacterium
CATTTGTCCTCACCTTGATAAATCTTGCCTTGTCCGCCCATGTCATCAGCTCTTTATACCATTTGTTATGTTCAGGATTTGCAGGGTTAAGTTTTAACTGGCCTTCATAGAATGTGCCCTTTGTGCCGTTCAGCGTGATCCAGTCTCCCTGCTTCAGCGTCTTTCCATTAACATTGATTTTCTTGCCTTTCAAGTCAATAACAAGGTCAGAACAGCCAACGATACAGCATTTACCCCAGCCGCGGGCAACAAGGGCCGCGTGACTGGTCATGCCGCCTTTTGCCGTAAGAATGGCCTCAGCAGCATGCATGCCGTGCACGTCTTCAGGCGATGTTTCAGTCCTGACAAGAATAACCTTCTCACCCTTCTTTGCCCATGCCTCTGCATCATCAGCAGTAAGCGTTATCCGTCCTTTTGCTCCGCCCGGACCTGCAGGAAGTCCTTTTGCAAGCACGCCTGCTTTCTTCTCTGCTGCAAGATCAACACTCGGGTGAAGAAGCTCATCTATCTGATCAGGTTTAACTCTGAGAATGGCTGTTTCTTTTGTGATCAGTTTCTGCTTTGCCATTTCAACGGCCATGCGTATTGCGGCCTGCCCATTGCGTTTTCCCACACGTGTCTGAAGCATCCAGAGTTTTCCGTCTTCAATGGTAAATTCGATGTCCTGCATATCCTTATAATGGTTTTCAAGTCTCTTTTCATAACTATGAAGCTCTTTATAAAGCTTCGGCATTTTTTCTTCAAGTGATGGCAGATGTCTGGTATCAGCAGTCTTACCTGCCTTGTTTACCGGGTTAGGCGTTCTCAGTCCTGCGACAACATCTTCACCCTGTGCGTTAGGAAGCCATTCACCGAAGAACATGTTTTCTCCTGTTGCCGGGTTACGCGTGAAAGCAACTCCTGTGGCCGAGGTATCACCGGTATTTCCAAATACCATTGTCTGTACGTTCACTGCCGTACCCCACCAGTCGGGAAGTCCCTCGATTTTTCTGTATGATACGGCCCGCTTGCCCATCCATGAGGAGAAGACAGCGCTGATGCTTCCCCAGAGCTGCTCCTGGTGCGTGTCAGGGAATGGTTTCTTTAATGTCTGTTTTATGAGTTTCTTAAATTGATCACAGAGTTTCTTAAGGTCATCAACAGAAAGATCTGTGTCGCTCTTATACCGTTTTTTCTTTTTTACCGCTTCAAGTGCATGCTCAAGCTTATAACGAATTCCATCGTGGTCTGTTTTAGGCTCTATGCCGGCACCTTTTTCCATAACAACATCAGAGTACATCATCATCAGGCGACGGTAAGCGTCATATACAAAACGGGGGTTATTGGTTTTTTTGATCAGTCCGGGAATCGTCTTTGTGGTGAGACCTGCATTGAGAATGGTCTCCATCATCCCGGGCATTGAGGCACGTGCCCCTGAACGTATGGACATAAGAAGAGGATCTTTCGGGTCACCGAACTTTTTGCCCATTATTTTCTCTACCTTTGCCATTGCAGCATCGACCTGTTTTTTCAGGTCTTTCGGGTACCTTTGTCTGTTTTCATAATACTCGGTACATACTTCAGTGGTGATCGTAAATCCAGGCGGTACAGGGAGTTTTAATTTAGGGTGTCCTGACATTTCAGCCAGGTTTGCCCCTTTTCCACCCAACAGATTTTTCATTGCTGCTTTGCCGTCGGCTTTGCCGGCTCCAAAGAAGTAGACATACTTTTTGGCCATTTCCATCCTCCAGTGTGTTATTAAGATTTGTTAATAAAAGTAATAAGTTAATTGTCCGCTCAAGAGCCGATATTTTACACAAAACAATAAATCAATTCAATTCCTGATGCATGAATAAAATTAATATAATCATGGAATTTTTCCGCTAGAACATGACACATTTTTTGGCTCTTCATTTGCATGGTTTGCCATATATGGATTTTACTGGCGGAAATTGTACTTACGAATGCATATTCAGGAGTGATTGTGCCGAGGTATCTATTGAATTTAAAAGCAGATCCGGTTGGTTTCAAATATACGTATATATATATATATTAAAGATATTTTCGCAAATACCGATGTATATATAAACGTTATTGTATGAATTCAGCTATGTTCATATGGATATTGAACAGAAAATATGCATTACATGCTTTTAAACATAAAAAGGCCATAACATGCCCCTGAACAGGATGAAGCATTATGTAACCGTTGCAACGGTTATGTTTTTCATGATCTCAAGTACATCATATGCGATGGACCTTACCATAGGGCTCGTACCTGAACAGAATATATTCAAGCAGATAAAGAAATATCAGATACTTGATGAGTACATTGAACGTAAAAGCGATATAAATATTAATTTTACCATCCTGTCCAGTCATGAAAAATCCATTGCTGATTTTAAAAAGAGAAATCTGGACGGTGCGTTTCTGTGCAGCCTTACCGGCGCTGATGCGAAGGATAAACTGGAAGTTGCATATATTGCCAACATTGTCAACACTGATGGCAGGGCAACATCACGAAGTTACCTCTTCACTCACAAAGACAGCAGCATAGAACATGTGGAGCAGATGAGATACAGGGTCATGGCATTTGTAGACAAGGCAACAACAGCAGGATATGCATTTCCGGTTGCTTATCTTCGTGACCATGGAATTAACGATATTAACGGCTTTTTTAAGGATTATTTCTTTACCGGCAGCCATGATGCTTCCATTTATGCAGTGCTGAATAAAGAAGCGGATATTGGGGCTTCAAAAAGCAGTGTGTTTGATATGCTGGCCAAAAAAGATGTTCGCATTACAAGTAATTTGAAGATAATTGTTTCATCAAATGAGTTCCCCTCCAATGTGCTGGTGTTGAAAAAAGACCTGCCTCTGGACATCAAAAACCGATTAAAGAGCATTCTTGTAAATATGGACAGTAGCAGTGACGGCAAACAGGCACTGAAAGCGTTTGGTGCCATGAAATTTATTGAGGCACGGGAAAGTGATTACCATACAATAGCTGATGGTTCCGGAAATATTGAACTGAGCAGAGAGAAAGACCTGAAGTAATGGAAGAAGACAGGATTACATGAGAAGAAATATCATATTATCATTGCTGGTATTAATGAGTATGTTTGCTATCGGTGCTTTTGTCTCCATTCACTTATCGAGAAACACCGTGACTGAATTAAACAAACTTGTTGAGCTTCATGAAGTTGAAGAATTGCGGCGATCGCTGATTATTGATATTCAGACAGTCCAGTCTAATGTGTATACCCTCGGAACTCCATTCGGTGTGAATATTGATACATTGGTGAACAATATGATGAAACTTGAAAAAGGGGCTGATCAGTGTACATCGTGCCATCATTCACCACATCTGACAAACAGATTAATTCGTATTAAGACATTGGTTAATGATTATGAAGAGGGGTTAAGCAGTGTTATCCTCACTGAGGGTGCTCCAAAGAGTATGGAAAGTAAAAAACCGGGAGTAATCAGTATTGGAAATGAAATTATTACCATGATACAGGATATGTCACATACCGCAACATCAAGCCTGGAAAATGAAACCAGACATGCAGTAAGCAATATGAACAGCATCAGGTCAACACTCTTCTACACGGTGGCCGTGACGTTTATTTTATGCATTTTAGTAGCATGGAGGCTGGCAAACTCCATTACCCGGCCTGTACATAAGCTCCTTGAAGCAACCAGCAGGATTTCTGAGGGACAACTTGGTTCTACTATTTCCTATGATGCCAGTAATGAATTCGGACAACTTGCAGACCACTTTAATTCCATGAGTGCGGCTATACAAAAAGGGTACAATGAACTGAAGAAAGAGATAACAGAGAGAAAAGAAATTCAGGGTGCCCTGAGTAAATCCGAAAAATTCCTCAGTACAATATTTGAGAGTATTCGCGATCCTTTCTGTATTTTTGATGCGGATTTTAAAATAGTGATGTCCAATGAAGCATATGCAGACCTGAAAAATATGAAAAACGGGAATTTGACAGGGAAGACATGTCAAGACCTGTCATGTGACGGAAATATGTCGTGCAGGGAATGTGTGGTGCAGAAAACGTTTATGTCAAAAGACCCCTGTGCAATTGACAGCTCTCTGATTCAGGAAGACGGATCAACGATGTGGCTTGATGTGTATACGTATCCGATATTTGATGAGCAGGGGTGTGTCAAGCATGTTATTGAATATGTCAGGGATGTTACAGACAGAAGACTCACAGAAATGGCACTAAAACAGAGTGAAGAACGGTTTGCACTGGCCTCAAAAGGCGCCAATGACGGGCTGTGGGACTGGGACATTAAATCCAATAATGTGTACTATTCAGAGCGCTGGAAATCGATGATCGGGTTTCAGGGTAAGGAGCTCTGTAAAAGTCCGGACGACTGGGTGGAAAGAGTGCATCCTAATGAGCGTACGCAGGTCAAGACCGAAATTGCATCCCATATCAACGGACTATCACCGCATTTTGAAAGTGAGCACAGGTTATTGCATAAAGACGGATCATATCGATGGATGCTGACCAGGGGGCTTGCTGTACGTGATGCTTCGGGGAATGCATACCGTTTTGCCGGATCCATGACAGACATCACAGACCGTAAACTGGCTGAGGAGCAGCTTATGTTTGATGCGCTGCACGATGTCATGACGGGACTGCCGAACCGCTTACTTTTCATGGACAGACTTGACCATGCGGTAAACCGTGAAAAGAGGCATAAGGAGTATCTGTTTGCGGTGTTATTCATGGATATAGACCGCTTTAAGGTATTAAATGACAGTCTTGGACATACCATGGGGGACAAGATGCTCATGGCTGTGAGTAAACGGCTTGAAGAGAGCCTGAGGCCGGGAGATACAGTTGCCCGTCTTGGCGGGGATGAATTTGCCATATTGCTCGAAGACCTTAAAGACAGGGGTGAGGCACTGTTTATCGCTGAGCGTATACAGCAAAAACTGTCAGCGCCATTTGACCTGAGCGGTCAGGAGATTTTCTCATCAGTGAGCATAGGACTGGTGTTTAACACAACGGGATATGAACATCCTGAGAACCTGCTGCGTAATGCAGATATTGCCATGTATCAGGCAAAGGCAAACGGCAGTGCCCGATGTGAAGTTTTCAGTCTTGACATGTACGATGATGCAGTTGCACGGTTGCAGCTGGAAACAGACATTCGTCAGGCAATTACGAATAATGAATTTGTGCTGCACTATCAGCCTATCATATCCGGCCGGTCAGGGGCCATTGAAGGGTTTGAGGCACTGATAAGATGGCAGCATCCGAAAAAAGGTCTTATATCGCCCGATAAATTTATATCCTGTGCTGAAGACACGGGTTTGATTATTCAAATTGGAAACTGGGTGCTGGAAGAGGCATGCCGTCAGGTAGCTGAATGGAAAAGGAGTATTCCGGGTTTCGGGGCGGTATCCGTGAGTGTGAATCTCTCAAGTAAGCAGGTGCTGCCTACCCTTGTCACAAAACTGAACGAGGTCATCAGGGAAACAGGGATATCTGCGCAGCACCTGATTCTTGAAATCACGGAAAGCATGATTATGGATAATTCAGAAATAATAGGTCCGATCATGGCTCAGATAAAAAATATGGACGTAAAACTGCATATTGATGATTTTGGTACCGGATACTCATCCTTGAGGTATCTGCACGATTTTCCCGTTGATGCCCTGAAAATAGACCGCTCATTTATTTATGGTATGACTCAAAATGAAGAGAAAGTGAAAATTGTCAGTGCAATCACTACGCTGGCCCACGGCATGAATATGGCTGTCGTTGCTGAAGGCGTGGAAACAGAAGGGCAGCTGCATCTGATCTCTGAATTTGAATGCGAATATCTGCAGGGATTTCTTTTTTCCAAACCATTAGAGAGTAAACAGGCAACGGAGCTCTTACGTCAGGGGGACGTTTATTTTATCCAGAAATCAGTGCATTTCATCAGGCGGTAATTTATTCTTCAAGAATTTTTGAAAAATCGCCGAGTGAATGAAACAGGGATTTTACTTTCTGGAGCAATGCGAGCCTATTGTCCCTTATCTCAGAGTCCCTGTCCATGACAAGCACCTTATCAAAAAAGGTATTGATCGGGGCCTCAAGATCAAACAGGCTGCCGTACCCCCTGCTCTTTGAATCGTTACGTACCGTGTCTGACGCTTTGAGCAGGTCCAGTTCCGCACGCTCAGACAGTCTTGATTCATTAAGCTGAAGGGTGCCGGTTTTAGAAAGTATGTTATATACCCTTTTTGCAGATATCAACAGACCCGGGAAAGCGGGATCTGCTTTTAAAGATGCCAGAGTATTAATTCTTGATAACAGGCCATTGACCTCCAGTGTATCTGAAGAAAGTACAGCACTGATCAGGTCATGACGGTACCCCTGTCCAAGCAGGATTCCCTCAAGCCTCTGGTTGAAAAACTGAACGACCTCTGAAATGATCCTGTCTCTTCTGTCAGAAGACTGCTCCAGTTTTTGCAGGGCGTTCCCGATTAATTCATGTATGGAAATACGATATCCTTTACTCTGGATGATATGTAGTACTCCCACTGCCTGACGCCGTAAGGCAAAGGGGTCTTCAGAACCGGTAGGGATCAGACCCAGATAAAAGAAGGAGGCTATGTTGTCGATCCTGTCTGCAAGAGAGACAACAGTGCCTATGTCACTTGAGGGCAAACGGTCTCCTGCAAATTTAGGCCGGTAATGTTCGTTAATTGCAGAAGCCACCTGATCGTTTTCACCAGAGAGAGATGCATAGACCATTCCCATATATCCCTGAAGCTCCGGGAATTCACTCACTACACCGGTCACCAGATCTGCCTTTGCCAGCCTGGCTGTCCTGAGGATATCTTCTTTCTGGTCACTATTGAGATAGTCAGCGATGAACGAGCTTAATGC
>CAMYJJ010000160.1 GCA_947258735.1 Thermodesulfovibrionia bacterium
TTTACCGGTTTCTT
Source organism: Thermodesulfovibrionia bacterium (assembly GCA_947258735.1). The sequence continues at coordinate 15 of CAMYJJ010000160.1, forward strand.
TAAAGCGGGATAACTGAAGAACGCTATTGCTATGGCAAACCCCAGATGTATGCTTCTGATGTAAGATGAGTTCATGATGAGCCAGCTGGCAGTAGACAACTGGAACATACACCATGCAATAGCCAGAACAGGTACAATGAACCGCTGATCGTTAGTGAGATGGCGAAGGGCGGAAAGCTCTTCTTCTGCTATCCGCCCCTGCTCTTCAGCTTCTTTTTCACTGAGCTCAAATGCAGCTTGCCCCGGAGATTCTTTTTCCTCCCCTGCTCTCAGATCACGTCCCACTCCCCTGTCTATTTAATAAGACCAGCTTCTTTGTAATATTTTTCCGCGCCCCTGTGAAGCGGTGCAGAAAGTCCATTCAGCATTCCTTCTTTGGTCAGAATACTATATGCAGGATGAAGCTTCTTGAACGACTCAAAGTTTTCAAACACCTCTTTCACTACATGATACACATCCTCTTCAGGAATTCTGCTGTGAGTCACAAAAGTGGCCTTGACGCCAAAAGAAGGTACGTTTACTTCATTAACTGCATTGGGATAAAAACTGATTGGAACAATACTGCGGGCATAATAGGGGAATTTAAGGTAAAAAGAACCGGGAAGAACGATAGGAACAAAGTTTACTTTTCTCTTGCCTGCTGTTGCTTCCTTAAAGGCGCCCGAAGGATGCCCCACAGTGTAGAAAAATGCGTCGATACGTCCATCAAGCAGAACTCCGGGGGCTTCTGCTGCCTTCAGGCCTTCTGCTGTTATATCGACTTTATAATTTATCCCAACCGAAGTCAATGCATCTATCGCATTCTGCCGCTGTCCTGATCCCGGGTTGCCGATATTAACATGCTTACCCTTCAGGTCCTTGATTGATTTAATTCCTGCGTCAGCACCTGCAAGGAGAGTAATGCTTTCAGGATGGATGCTGAAGACCGCCCTGAGTTCTTTTTGTTTACCTTTGTCTTTCCACTCTGCAAGTCCCGTAATTGCCTGGTACTGACGATCAGACTGGACAATACCGAAGTCAAGATCTCCTGCCATGATAGCATTTACATTGTATACAGATCCTCCGGTAGACTCCACGGTGAGACGCATGTTGTACTGCTTCTTTTTAGCATTCACTATTCTTGATATGGCACCGCCTGTAGGATAATACACGCCTGTAACACCACCTGTGCCGATGGTATAGAAAGTTGTTGAAGCTGACAATGCCTGTCCTGCACATAAAATCATCGATAATGATAAAACACATGCAACCATTGACAATCTTTTCATGTCTATTCCCTCCTCTTTTATTTTTGTGCCTGGGTATGCACATCCTCACTGCAACTATTCAGAGTTTTCTTAATTTATCGAAAAATCGCTTTTAGTATACAGCAATTCCAATTTTATGTATTAAAATCAAATACCAATAGTCTTCATTTTTATATGAAGTAATGACAGCTTATCTGTTCAGGAGCATTTTTTAGATATGGCGCAGATTATTACTGTGCCATGACACATGACCGGGATGTGCATGCTCACTTTTTCTCAAACGTTGTCAAGAGGGTCCTTCCTCATGAGAAAGAGATAACCTCCTGTATTTATTCAATATATATAGGGTCATACATGAATTGCATTTCAGGCATGTGTATTGCAATTATTTTATGAAGTCTAAAAGGAGTGTGCATAAATGCAACAGGAATCAGCCAAGGGGAGGTTATGTCCCTATGTAAAGAATCCGTGTGCAGATTGCTATTGCAATAGCATGAATAGTCACGATATCGAAAAAGTCGTTTTCTTCTGCATCACAGGTTACAGGATGTGTAACATATATAAAAGTTATGCGTATGTCAGCAAACCAGTATCTACGTAAATCATCAATGCATATGAGATCAATATTGTTTCTGTAATTACCCTTACCCTTCGAAATATTGCATCAGCATGCCATAAAAAATAGAAACCCATTGATGAAAAAAATACCATTCCTATTTCAGGCCAAGGACATCCTGCATATCATAAAGCCCGGGGGTCTGTTTCTTGACCCATAGTGCTGCTTTTAATGCCCCCCGTGCAAATGTGTCCCTGCTTGATGCCTTGTGGGTTATCTCGATTCTCTCTCCCAGCCCGCCAAAGAGAACCGTATGTTCACCAACAATGTCACCGGCCCGCACTGTCTGAATACCAATCTCGTCTTTTGACCGCTCCCCTATGATGCCCTGCCTTGCATATACTGCCTTCTCTTCGAGATTTCTGTTTAATGACACTGCCAGAACCTGTGCCATCTTCATCGCCGTTCCTGACGGGGCGTCCTTTTTTAACCGGTGATGGGCCTCGACTATTTCAACATCATAATCATCACCCGTGACCCTGGCAATGTCAGCCAGCACCTTTAACAGCAGGTTAACACCCACACTCATATTTGGAGCAAACACGCATGGGGTGTTCTGAGCATAAAGACCGATGTACTCGACTTCGTCTTTGCTGAATCCGGTGGTACCGATAACTACGGGAACGGGTCTGTCTGAAAGAGACTTTAAATTTCCAATCGTCGCAGAAGGTGATGAAAAGTCAATCAATACGTCTGTACCGTCAGCCAGCTTCTGTATGTCATCCGATATGTTAACACCTGTCTGCCCTATACCAATGATCTCTCCAATGTCCCGTCCAAGATCGCCATGACCTTTTCTTTCGAGGGCCCCGACCAGTTCTATCTCCTTTATGTCTCTGGAAAGCGTGGTAATTCTGTTGCCCATTCTTCCGGTTGCCCCGGCTATTGCCATCTTAAGCATCGTTTATCTCCTTTTCCACAGATTGACTGTCTTCACTGTCAACCTTTCCTTCAATTTTATATTTCTCTGCGGACCATGCCCCAAGGTCTGTCATTTTGCAACGCTCTGAGCAAAAAGGCCTGTAGGGGTTATTATTCCACTCATTTCTCTTTCTGCATGTTGGACACTTAACTTTCATACTATGCGCTTTATTCCCTCTGATCGTTAAAGGAACTATATCTGTATGAACCCTTCATATACCGTTGCTGCAGGTCCTGTTGTAAAAATATGGTTGTTCTTTTGAGACCATCTAATGACCATTTTGCCTCCGGGCAGATGCACATTGACCTTTCGTCCGGTCAATCCAAGCAGTATTGATGTAACAGCCGATGCCGAAGCACCGGTCCCGCATGCCAGTGTTATTCCAGATCCCCTCTCCCATACACGGACCTTTACATTGTTATTGTCCATGACCTGCATGAATTCCACGTTTGTCCTGTTTGGGAAAAACCTATGGTTCTCAATTTGAGGACCAATGGTCTCAAGCAGCACCTTATCCACATCTTTTACAACAATGACTGCATGCGGGTTACCCATGGACACACAATTAATTTTATAGTTCTTTTTATTTACGTTGAGAGAGTACTGCTGTATTTTCTCCTTATCATATGCTTTGCCCAGCATTGAAACCCTGACCGGAATCTTTGACGGCTCAAGCACTGGCTCACCAAGATCAACCGTATACATATTGCCTTTTTTCTCAAGGACCATTACCCCTGCAATTGTCTCGATGGCTATGTAATCAACCCTGTTCCTGTCATGCCCTGATCCTTTTTTATCCCGGAACAGGATCGTGTCCCAGATGAATCTTCCCATACACCTGATTCCGTTGCCGCACATTTCAACTTCAGATCCGTCAGCATTAAATATACGCATTCTGAAATCAGCTTTTTTTGAATGAGATAAAAGCAGTATCTGGTCCGCACCTATGCCAAACCTTCTGTCACAGAGCTTCTGTGACAATGTCCTGATGCGGCGCAATGTGCCGTCTCTGTTATCAATGACAATAAAGTCATTACCCAGTCCATGCATTTTTGTAAAATGAAGGTTCATCGTTCCCTGCCTCTAATCTTCTATTTCAAATAATCCGGAAGGCTCGTGCCTCTTATCAGGTCTTTATACGTCTCTCTTTTTTTGACAACGAAAAAATCCTTTCCATGAACAAGGACTTCTGCTGCCCTGGGCCTGCTGTTATAATTGGAACTCATTGTATATCCATACGCGCCGGCACTCATGACAGCAAGGAGATCTCCCTGCCTGGCCCTGTTAAGCATCCTCTCTTTCGCAAGGAAATCGCCGGATTCACAAATAGGCCCCACAATATCAGACAGCACCTGTTTGCGGCTGTTCTTCCTGACCGGTCTGATATCATGAAACCCCTGATACAGACTCGGTCTCAGGAGATCATTCATACCGGCATCAACAACCACAAACTCTTTTTCAGGGTTCTTTTTCAGATACAGGACCTTTGTTACCATTATCCCTGCATTCCCGGCAATCGACCTTCCCGGTTCAAGAATGAGGTTAAAGCCGCCCTCCTCAAGCAGAGGCAGTACAGCCCTGGACAGGTCATCTGGCAGGGGCGGAGATTCATCCTTATAAGAAATACCAAGCCCGCCGCCAATATCAAGGTGTCTAATCTTAATCCCCTGCCCTCTCAAATCATGTGCAAGCAGGATTACTCTTTTTAACGCATCGATAAAAGGGGTGATCGTTGTTATCTGGGAACCGATATGCTTGTGAATACCAAGCACCTCTACATTTGTCAGCTTTGTGGCCATCCTGTAATACTCAAGCGCATGCTCTATGGGAATGCCAAACTTGCTCTTCTTCAGACCGGTAGATATATATGGATGTGTTTTCGGGTCTATATCAGGATTGACACGAAGAGCGATCGGGGCCTTCACTTTCAAATCTCCGGCAACCCTGTCAATGGCCATCAGTTCATCCGAAGACTCAACGTTAAACATCAGTATACGGGCCTTAAGTGCAGCAGCTATTTCTTCATCTGTCTTTCCCACCCCAGCGTACACGATTTTTTGGGAAGGGATACCTGCCTGTTTTGCCAGATACAGTTCCCCTCCTGATACAACATCGGCGCCGCATCCGTTTTTTGCGAGAAGCCTTAGCACAGCAGGATTAGAATTGGCCTTGAGTGCAAAACATATCGTACTGGGATATCCGTTAAACGCATGTTGATATGAGCCCAGGTGCCTGAGAAGGGTCTTCTCACTATATATATAGAGAGGGGTCCCAACTTTCTCTGCGATCTTTCTGACCGGGACATCTTCAGCATATAATTCTGAATTTTTATAGGTGAAAAAATGCATAATTGATCTGTTTGAAATTAAGTTATAATTAACCTGACTATGAACATAATAGACAGAGTGTTAAAAACAATAAAGAAACATGCAATGATTAATCAAGGAGACACCCTTCTGATCGGTCTTTCCGGAGGACCTGACTCGGTATGTCTCACCGCTATTTTAGATAAACTCAGGCACAATTTCAATATATCTCTTCATGCATTATATGTTAATCATGGAATGCGTCCTGAAGAAAATACAAAAGAGGAATCATTCTGTAAAGAGTACTGTGACAAGCTGGACATTACATTTCATACCAGATCTGTCGATGTCAGGAGTTTTGCAAATGAGAATAAATTGAATATTCAGGAGACCGCCAGAGAATTAAGATACGAAATGCTCGAAGAAGTCGCTGAAGACATTCATGCCACCAGAATCGCCGTTGGTCATAATGCCGATGACCAGGCAGAGACGATATTCATGAGGCTGATCCGTGGGTCCGGCAGACGGGGTCTGTCCGGTATTCTGCCGTTTAGAGGAATGATTATCAGACCTCTCATCGAAATAGAGCGGTCCATGGTTGAGAAGTTTCTTGAGGATGAGCTGGGTCAGTCCTTCTTACTTGACAGTTCCAATCTGAATGAGGACTATCTGAGGAACTGGCTGCGCCTTAATGTTATGAATGAAGTAAAAAAGCATAACCCATCGATTACAAGAGATCTATCCAGGACTGCTGATATCCTGCGTCAGGAAGACAATTATCTTGAAGTCATTGTAACAAAGACACTTATGAGACTTATCAGCAGAAAGAGCGATACCTCAATCGAGCTCTTTCTGTCCCCTCTGGAAACACTTGAGAAGTCAGTTCTGAGGCGTGTGCTGAGAAGGGCCATCGACGCAACATCCGGATTAAGAGGTATCAGTTTTGTACATGTGGAAGATATTATTGAACTGATTCGAGGCGGAAAATCAGGCGACCGCCTGAACATGCCAAAGGGTCTCAGGGCTATTAGAAATTATGCAACACTTCAATTAACACTGGAAGTACCCGGAAGTTTTTCGGAACATACACTGAATGTGCCCGGAGAAATTATCATACAGGAACAGGGAGTCATAATAGAGGCAGAGATCATAGAAGAAGAGGTTGAAACCGATGGTAGAAGTACTGCTACATTTGATCTCAAGGAACTGACGTTGCCCCTCAGCATTAGACCTCGGCAGAATGGGGACTTTTTTTATCCCCGAGGAATGGGGAAAAAGAAAAAGCTTCAGGATTTTTTTGTGGATGAAAAAGTACCGCGTGATTCACGCAATGCTGTTCCCATCGTCCTGTCCGGACATGACATCATCTGGATTGCCGGGTACAGGGCTGATGATAGATACAAGCCTTCAGAGCAGACAGAAAAAATCTTAAAGCTTATAATATCGAGTCCAACAACAGAATAAATTACTTGTTATTGGTTATTTGTTACAAGGTCATGAAAGCTTAATATTCAGTTATAATCGATTAACCATTAACTTTTAACTAACAACAGTATCCTCATCAGGAGGCCAAATTGACAGATAAAGCAAGAGTCCGCTTTGCGCCCAGCCCAACGGGTTTTCTGCATATCGGCGGGGCGCGCACAGCGCTTTTTAACTGGCTGTTTGCAAAGCAGAACAGTGGAGTGTTTATATTAAGGATCGAAGATACCGATCGTGAACGTTC
>CAMYJJ010000161.1 GCA_947258735.1 Thermodesulfovibrionia bacterium
GCGTATAGGTCACCACGTCTTTGAGCAGTTCAGACAATTTACCCACGCATGCACCGATAAGAATATTGCCCACTTCCATCAGGGTTTCTCGTTCAAGAATCTGAAGGGAATCAGCGTGAGTGGTATTGTTATTCTCAGTCTGCAGCATGGACATGAGCTCTTTTCCTGCACCTGAAGAAAAAATGAGTAATGCATCCCCCCTGAATTTTCCCCAGAATTTCTGTTCGACAATATTTATATTCTTATAATCCCTGACATGGCTTCTGATATAGTCCGGCAGTTCGGAAACCTCCAGGATTTCTATAAACGGGATGCTCAAAACCACATGGGTATCAATGACATCGGCCAAGTCTGCTGCTGACTGGCCAAAGGAAATATTCATGATTTCCTGAAGTATCGATGTTTCTTCTTCAGTCAATAAATTCTTTTGCGTATTCATATGTCAGGTGGTCTGCTTAAGGGTATCCAGCGCCTTGGTTAATGCCATATTTATTTCTTCTTTTTTTAACGGTTTCCTTAAGACCATAAACGCCCCTGAATCCATGACTGTTTTTATGGCCTTCATCTGGACATCAGCTGTGACTACGATAATAAGCGCTTCTTTATCAAATTCAATAATTTTCTCGATCGATTCATACCCTGTCATGACCGGCATGGTCAGGTCCATAAATGTTACGTCAGGATTAAGTTCCTGATATTTCTCAAATCCTTCCTTGCCGTCCCCTGCTTCATGGAACTCATATCCCTGGTCCTTGGGAAGACAGCTTTTCAGCATCTTTCTTGCTATGGGTGAATCATCAACAATGAGAATCATGTTATTCATATTAATTAATATGTCTCTTCATGCTTACGTAACAAGTTCGCTTCAAATGTAAAAATAAACCATCTTATAATGCCTTTAATATATCAGAGTACCCTCTCTTCGAACAAATCGTGTTTTGCATTATGTAAAAACTCTTTTATAATAAACTACATTAAATATATCGGATGTTATGAAAATAAACTTTAAGCAGATAACCAGGGCAGGCATTCACTCCCGTATTCAAGAGCTGGGACTTGAGCCATTCAGGGCGGAACAGATCATCCACTGGATATACGAGAAGCGATGCATCTCCTTTGATGAGATGACAAATCTCCCTCTTTCATTAAGAGATACGCTTAAAGAGATTGCTGTATGCAGCACCATTCATCTTGTTCAAAAAAGCGAATCAACTGATGCAACGGAAAAATTTCTGTTTGAGCTGGCTGATGGTGAAACAATCGAGAGTGTTCTCATACCAAATGTACGGGGCAGAAATCAGTACACATTGTGCATCTCATCCCAGATAGGATGTGCAATGGGATGTGCTTTTTGTGAAACAGGAAGGCTCGGCCTGATCAGAAACCTCAGGAGCCATGAAATCATTGATCAGGTCTTATCTGTTCAGCGCCACCTCAGCAATATATCTGTATCTGCTGATACTGCATCCATACCGCAGACTGATAACAGACCCACAGAAAGACACATTGCCAATATTGTATTGATGGGAATGGGAGAACCGTTACATAATTTCAGTGAAGTCATGACCGCTCTTTCGATTATCACGGAATTAATTGGCTTCTCCAAAAGAAAAGTGACCCTGTCAACATCCGGACTCGTTCCTGGTATCAGGATGCTTCCTGATCATGGTCCGATGGTAAACCTTGCGGTTTCACTGAATGCAACTACCGACAGGGTGAGAAATACAATCATGCCCGTTAATAAAAAATATCCTCTTAACGCACTGCTGCAGGCCTGCAGAGAATTTCCTTTGCCATCAAACAGAAAGATCACGTTTGAATATGTGCTGCTGGGAGGGGTCAATGATTCCAGGGATGACGCCCTGCGTCTGGTCCGTATGTTAAAGGGTATACGATCAAAAATAAATCTGATTCCGTTTAATCCGTCAGGCACCTCTTCTGAATTCATTCCTCCTGATCATCAGCGGGTCCTGGCATTTCAATCAATATTATCAAAGGCCGGGTTTGCCGTGATCGTGAGAAAAAGCAGTGGTGATGACATATCAGCAGCATGCGGACAACTCAGGGCTTCATATATTAATGACTGATTCTTGTATATGTACAACTCATTTTTTTGCCTGTCATTCCGGCAGTCCTTAAGCCGGAATCCAGGGTTTCCCGTAAAAACGGGAATCTAGTTCATTATAGTTCCCCGCATTTGCGGGGACAAATCTGGATGCCCGGTTAAAAACTTCAGGCATGACAAAAGGATGGAAATGAATGTACAGCGGCAGATTTCAAATTTATTCAGTTACCAGCTGTACTCCTGCCTCATACGCATCTTTCAGGGCGGTGGGATGCTGAAGAATATCACCCTTATTATCGATTTCCAGGTAACCGAGAGACGTATGTTCCGGAACACTGACTGTTCTGAAAAAAGCAGTTAAACAGGCCTCAGCACATGTAATGCCCGTGTTATTTTTCATCCCGCCTGTCAGGAGTAAAAGCCCCTTTCGCCCGTGTTTACCTGACTCGATCGTTTTTTTTAACAGGTATTTTTCACTCCAGAAACTCTGGCACCGGTCTATCATTATCTTAAGCTGAGCACTGACAGAATAGAAATATATGGGAGATGCCATAATGATCCGGTCAGATGATCTGATCGCACGATACACCGTGTCAAAATCATCATGAAAAATGCACTCCCCTGTCTCATAACAGCCGCCACACCCCTGACATGGCTTGATCTTCATCGCATTGAGGTAAAATGTCTCAACCTTCTGACCAGCTGACTCTATCCCTTTAATGGTCTCGTTAACAAGAGTCTCTGTATTTCCCATCTTTCGGGGACTTCCACAAAAAGCAATTGTTTTCATTTTATTGTCCTGTTCATTTTTTTAGGTAATCACCATCTTAATTAATATACAAATATAAATTGAAACTTATCAATGAAATATACTTATGTGAGGAAAAAAACTGAAACGTCAGGAGGCCGCCTTCTCAATTATTTTAATAAAAGCATCAACCATACGTGGATCAAACTGTGTACCGGAGCATTTCCTGAGTTCTGTGAGCGCTTTGGCTGACGAGCGGGATTTCCGATATGATGTTGTGGTTCTCATGGCATCATAGGCATCAGCAATGGCCAGAATCCTCGCACCCGGAGGGATACTGTCGCCCCGTAATCTGTGGGGATACCCTTTGCCGTCAAACCTCTCGTGATGATACAGGATCATGGGCAGTTCTCTCTCAAAAAGCCTGGTCTTTTCCATCAGCTTGACACCCATATTGGTGTGCCTCTTAATAAGATTATATTCATCCCCCGTCAGTTTGCTGTTCTTGTTTAATATTCTCGAACTTATGCCTATCATACCAATATCATGAAGAAGCGCAGCACGCTTTACAGAGTTAACATCATCTTCTGACATGGAGAGTCCTCTTGTCAGGGTCTCTGCATACCGGCTTACCCGAATGGCATGTTCATTATGCGTGTTCCAGCCTTTTTCTATTTCACAGAGAATTTTATGCGCAGATTCAATACAGTGTTCCTTAATATCACGTTGAAAGACCTCAAGTTTGCTGTTAAAACTATCCATTTTTTTGGATTCTTCCCTGATAAGACGACCGGCCTTGTCAGACGTACCTTTATACGGGAGCACCCTGTTTCTTCCTTCTGCCTTGGCACGGTATAAGGCCTTGTCTGCATTAGCAACAAGGTCCCGGGCTCCTGATACATTATCATCACCTATGGAAGAAAGTCCGATACTGACTGTCACGACCTCTGATATTTTTCCTTTTTTAAACGTATGGCTGGCAAATGCGTTTCTGATCCTCTCGGCAAGGACCAGTGCTCCATGTAAAAGCGTGTTGGGAAGAACAATAAAAAACTCTTCCCCTCCATACCGTGCTACAAAATCAGTGTCCCGGACAAGTTTCTTTAAGATACCTGCTGATTCAGCAAGTACAAGATCGCCAAACTGATGTCCGTGGTTATCATTAACAGATTTGAAATAATCAAGATCAATCATGATACATGACAAGGGCTGGACATGTCTGCTCGATTTTTTATATTCCTTGTCCAGTACCTCAAGAAAATGGCGATGATTATACAGACCGGTAAGGCCGTCCCTTATAGCGAGTTTTTCAAGTTTCTGCAAAGACTCTGAAATATCATTCTCGAGTTTCTTTCTCTGCATTGCTCTCCGGACGGCCCGGTTAAGCGCAGCTGTTTTTACTTCATCTCTTGTGAGATAATCATATGCCCCATTATTCATGGCCTTGACGCCGAGCTTTTCCTCTCCTTCAGCAACAATCATAATAACCGGCACACCCAGTTTCTTCTTAATTATTTCCTGCAGCACGATAATCCCGTCCTTGCCGCGCATGTTCTGGTTCATTAAGAGAAGATCAAACTTGTTATCTTCGGCCTTTACAAGAGTATCATTGCCGGATTTAGTCGTAGATATAGAGATATTTACGCCATCATGACGGCCAAGCAGGGATTTAATGTTTTCGATATCAGAAGAGCTGTTGTCCGCTACCAGGATTGATAATTTTTCTTTTGACATTTTGATATTCTTCTTACATCATATTCATTCAATATAACAAAGGACATTAGCGACATTATCAATTGTTATGAACATTCGCTATTATAGCTGTAAAGCACTTTACAATCAACCGTAAAATATAAAAACATTCATACTATGTATATATGAATGGATTGACAAAGACAGATATATTCACTATCATAAATTTCCAAAAACTTCTAAACATCTGTAATTAAGAAAGTCAGATATTTTACTGCCCGTCAATATTACACATCAATCTTATTTCAGGATATCAGACCTGAATATCATATCTGGATAAAACGTGTTCATACATGAAAGTCCTTGATAAAATAGAAAAAACAAAAAAGACACTGCCCTATCCTGTTCTTACCCTTGGTAATTTCGATGGTGTGCACCTTGGACACCAGGCAATCTTTAAAAAACTCATAGACCGGGCAAAAAAAATGAACGGCACTTCGGTGGTCTATACATTTGTTCCTCATCCATTACGGGTCATCGCTCCGGAGCGGGCCCCCAGGCTTTTGACGACATATAAAGACAAGATCGCGTTAATAGAAAAATCGGGTATTGATGCAATAATATGTGCAAATTTCACAAAACAGTTTTCAGCTATTTCAGCTGAATCATTTGTAAGAGACGTCCTTCATGATCTGATCGGGGTGAAAGAGATCATTATAGGGGCCAATTACAATTTTGGAAAAGGAAGAAAAGGATCACCTGAACTTCTAAAACAGCTCGGCAAAGAGTTGGGATTCAAGGTGAGCGTCCTCAGGGAAATTCAGAAAAGTGACGTAACGCTCAGCAGTTCCAGAATACGTGCTCTTGTAGCAAAAGGAAAGGTGGATGAAGCAGCATCCATGCTTGGCAGGCGATACTCAGTGGAAGGGATCGTCATTGAAGGAGCAAACAGAGGCAAAAGACTGTTAAATACTCCTACAGCAAATTTATTGACTGCTAACGAGCTGCTGCCCAAAGACGGGGTGTACGCTGTTAATGTTGAGATCAATGGAAACATGTATGGCGGGGCATCGAATATAGGTCACAATCCCACGTTTAAGGACAAGCAGTTCAGTTTTGAGACCCATATCCTGGACTTTGACGGTGAACTCGTAGGCAAAACCATCAGGGTCCATTTTGTTAAACGGGTGAGAGACGAAATGAAATTCTCCTCTGTCAGGGAACTGTCGCGCCAACTGAAACATGATATTGAAGAGATCAGCAGCATTCTTGAAACAGGGTCTGAATGCAGTGCCCGGCATCATTGATACCTCACGGTTATATCTTCACGTTATCAGTACCTTCCCTTAATTATGTTTTCGAGTTAAACTATTTTCAGGACAACAAAAATGGACCAATACGATCTGAACAATGATGAAGCAATTGAAACAAGAAAGCGGCAGGAGGTTAAAGCCCCGTCTCTTTATAAAGTTTTTCTCCTTAATGACGATTATACAACTATGGACTTTGTTACAATGATTCTCGAAAAAATATTTCATAAAAGCCCTATGGAGGCAACCCGGATCATGCTTCACGTGCATAAGAACGGCAAAGGGCTGGCCGGCATATTTACCCGTGGCATCGCTGAAACCAAAGTCGCTTCCGTGGATGAGCAATCAAGAGAAAACGGATTTCCTCTCAAATGCTCCATGGAGAAAGAATGATTAATAAAGAACTTGAAATAACCATTGAGTCCACAATCAGGGACGCTGAGAACAGAAGGCATGAATATCTGACTGTTGAACATATACTTCTGGCCGTGGTCCATGATGACTGGGGCATAGACATCCTCGTTAATTGCGGTGCAAGCATTGAAAAGCTTAAAGGTATGCTTGAAGATTTTTTCGAAAAAAAGGTCCCTAAACTGCCAGAGGATTCGGAAAGCTACCCTGAACCGACTATCGCGTTCAGAAGGGTCTTTCAGACCGCGGTGAACCATATACGTTCTGCTGAAAAACCCGAGGCTGATTCAGGAGATATCCTGTCAGCGATATTTCAGGAAAAAGATTCACATGCTGTATATTTCCTCTTATCAGAAGGCATATCACGGCTTGATGTTCTGAATTATGTTTCACACGGAGTCTCAAAAATCACTGCTGAGCCATCCAGAGACCGCCACACTGATACCACAGGTTTGCCCGAAACCCAGCAGCCGCAAAATGATGCCTTAACGCAGTTTACTATTGACCTTGTACAAAAAGCTGCCGAAGGGAATATCGATCCCCTGGTCGGCCGTGAAAATGAAATCAAGCGGTCCATACAGGT
>CAMYJJ010000162.1 GCA_947258735.1 Thermodesulfovibrionia bacterium
TGTGTCGTTGGTTATCGACATGTATTCGGAATAGTCCACTTTATTGACCTAATATGGATTTTGCATCATAATGATTGCAAAGGACTGAATGATGAAATATTTACCTTAGCAGCTTTTTTACTTTTTCCAGCATAAGACAATGAGAAAAAACCTGCATATTCTCATAAAGTTTCTTGTTATTATCACAGCTGCCATCATTCTCTACAGCATCCTCTTTCATTTTATTATGGAATATGAGGGGAGGCAGTTCTCTTGGGTAACCGGCTTTTACTGGACATTGACGGTTATGTCAACACTCGGTTTTGGTGATATAACATTTACAAGTGATACCGGACGTGTTTTTTCGATGATCGTTCTGTTATCGGGCATCGTTTTTTTACTTATAATGCTGCCGTTTACCTTTATCCGGTTTTTTTATGCCCCCTGGCTCGAGTCGCAGTCCCAGTCCCGCACCCCTCGTGAAATACCTGAAGGTAAGGATAATCATATCATCATAACAAATTACGAGCCTATTGCCATGAGCCTCATAATGAAACTGGAACAGTACGGTTTTACATATGCTGTTGTCGTGCAGGACACGCAGGCTGCAACAGATCTGCTTGACATGAATATTAATGTTGTGATCGGAGAACTTGATAAACCTGAAACATACCAAAAACTGAAGGTTGAAAAGGCGGCCCTTGTTTTTGTGAACAATAATGACATGCTGAATACAAACATTGTTGCCACTATTCGGGAAGTCTCTGAGACTGTTCCTGTTATCACCACTGCAGATGCATACGATTCAATTGACATTCTTGAACTTGCAGGTGCAACACATGTGTTTCAGGTTGCCAAAATGCTGGGAGATACCATGGCGCAGCATGCCCTCGGCGTATCTGCTCAGGCCAATATAGTCGGTTCAATTGGCGGTGTCCATATTGCTGAGGCCTATGCAGCCCATACTCCGTATGAAGGGAAAGAACTCATCAAGAGCGGGCTGCGTGAGAAGACAGGTGTTATTGTGGTGGGAATATGGCAAAGGGGAAACTTTGAGATACCTAGACCACAGACAATCATTCATCCCAATACTATCCTCCTGCTTGCGGGATCAGAAGAGCAGTTCAGACGGTATGATGAATATGTTGACAGGTCCCGGACATTTTCAGCACCTGCCGTAATTTTGGGAGGGGGCCGCGTGGGACAGGCTGCTGCAGACATGCTGGACGAGCTCGGCGTAGATTATCGGGTGGTTGAAAAGAACAAAACATCCATAAAAGACAATGATAAATATATCTTTGGAAATGCAGCAGATATTCATACTCTGGAACGGGCGGGGATTTCTGAAAAATCCCCGTCTGTACTAATTACAACGCACGATGATGACACTAATATATACCTGACTATTTACTGCAGGGAGTTACGGCCGAATATACAGATTATCAGCAGGGCAATTCGAGACCGTAATATCAGCAAGCTCTATTCAATGGGTGCTGACATTGTCATGTCATATGCTTCAATGGGGGCCAATAAAATTATTAATATTCTCAAGCCTGATGAAATCCTGATGCTGGCCGAAGGCTTGAATGTGTTCAAGGCACGTGTTTCTGTTGTTATAGCAGGAAAAACACTTAAAGAAAACCAGATAAGAAGAAAAACAGGGTGTAATGTTATTGCGATTCGTTCTCACGATACGTTTAATGTAAATCCGGATCCGGATGTTACATTGAAAGATGATGAAGAATTGATACTTATCGGAACCGTTGAAGCGGAACATACATTTATGAAAGTTTTTTCTTAAGATGATACGATATAGGACGGTCTGGAATATAAAGTCAGATCTTTACACATTGTTGAAAAGCTCTTTGTGATCAATAATTATGTCATGCCCGCGAAGGCGGGTATCCAGTAACAGCTTGAAATGACTGGATTTCCGTCTTCACGGGAATGACGGCAAAAGGACGAAAAGTATTTTTAAAGACTTTTTCAACAGCCTGTGTATGTATGACAAATCTGACCGTACACATCAGAATATATTAATATTATGGAAAACCACAAATTAGTTACTCCGGGCAATCTGAATCATTACGGTTTTCTCTTTGGCGGAGACCTGCTTAAATGGGTTGATGAATATGCCTGGATAGCGGCAACACTGGAGTATCCTGACTGCAACTTTGTTACCCTTGGCATGGATAAGGTCGACTTCAGAAAGAGCGTCAGGGAAGGAACAATACTTAAATTTATTATAAAAAGAACAAAAGAGGGTAATACATCTGTTAAGTACCTTGTTCGTGTATACCGCGGGAATAGTATAGATATCAATGATTTAATCTTTTCCACCAGTGTTATATTTGTTCGAGTTGACCAGAATGGAGAGAAAATGCCTTTACCTAAGAAGTGAAGTTCCCCGTCCGTCGAGCGGGACATCAAAACGGAATAATTTAAAATAATGCAGTGTGTATTCCCCTCTTTTGTAAAGAGGGGGTAGGGGAGATTAATAAGAGAAATATTGAAAAATCTCCCTTAATCCCCCTTTGCCAAAGGGGGAAACTTGAAAGTACCACTTTTTATAAATGTGGAGGTTAGTACATGGAACATAAAAGCATATCATCGGACTTCCCTTATACGTCTAATTATATAAACATTCATGGTTCCAATATACATTATATTGATGAGGGGGAGGGCGATCCTGTTTTATTTCTCCATGGTAATCCAACTTCCTCTTATGTATGGCGCAATATTATCCCTTACCTCACATCTACAGCACGATGTATAGCCCCGGACCTCATAGGTATGGGTAAGTCAGATAAACCGGATATCGAGTACCGGTTTGTTGATCATTCAAAATATATAGAAGGTTTCATTGATAAATTGGGACTTAAACATATTACGTTTGTGATACACGACTGGGGGTCTGCACTTGGATTCCATTATGCCATGCGACATGAAGATAATGTAAAGGGAATTGCCTTTATGGAAGCAATATTAAAACCTGTCTCATGGGATGAATTTCCAAAAGACTTCAAGATGGGTTTCAAGCTGTTCAGGACCCCTCTTATCGGCTGGCTTATGATTGCGGGATTGAATGTTTTCGTAGAGCAGATCCTCCCGAAAGCAATAGTGCGGCCTCTTACAGAAAATGAAAAGGATTATTACAGGGAACCGTATAAACACATTAAAGACCGAAAACCGCTGTGGCGCTGGCCTAATGAGATACCTATTGACGGTAAGCCGGCAGATACATCAGAAATAGTTCTTAATTACCATAAGAAACTCCAGGAGTCTGATCTTCCGAAGCTTCTCTTTTATGCTCATCCCGGAGGTCTCATTCCTTCTGCTATGGTTGAGTGGTGCCGGAAGAACCTGAAAAACCTCAAGACAATTGATATTGGAGACGGGATTCACTTTCTGCAGGAGGACAATCCTCATCTTATTGGATCAGAGCTGGCCAAGTGGTATGAGGGTCTTTGAATAGCATGCATCAGTCACTTAAAGCATTACAAATACTGTAACCGCAATTAATGACTTGATTAAATGGGGTTCCGACCCCAAACGACGGGTTCATTCTTTTTAACGCAAAAAAGAACGGAACCAAGCGAATGCGAAGAATTCAGGTAAATTATTCCTTACATTCAAAAGATCTTTACTAGAACTTTTCAAATGCGCCCCGCATGATTGCTTCATTTCCGTGCTATTCCGGTCTTGCCGCTAAATTAAAAAAGGGCACGGGCACCGTGCCCCTACAATGTTTAATTGGATATGTTAATTTTTTAACGCGTCCAGTCCTGCATATCCCGGAAGCTCGGTACGAGTCCACTGTGACAATCAAAAGGGGGATTAAAGACAAAGATAAAAAAAGATAACAATTTTATCATTACCCCTCTGTGTCTCCCCTTGTAAAGAGGAGAATTGAATCCCCTCCTTACCAAGGAGGGGCCAGGGGAGGTTAATACCCCATTAGCAATTTTAGGTGATGAAGGGGACCGGAAGGAAAAGAGTTAATTTGTGTCTGAGCGGAGCGAGTTTAAATTAACTCCCTGGAGGTCGACTGAAGTCGGAGCGACCCTCGCGTAGACCCGCATCGGGAACCGTAAAAAATCGGTCTAGGGCGGCTTTTTCTGGTTACTCTTTTAGCCGTGTAAAAGACTAACTCCGCCGGAAGGGCAATCCGGGGTTTGGGGCAGAGCCCCATTTATATAACATAAGACTAATGGTTACAGTACTTGTAAACACTTATAGTGACTATCGCATATAATCCAGTAACTGTTGATTAATAGTAATTTATTAAATTCATTAATGACATGGATAAGAATTATTTATTTGATTGATTAAGTGAATATTATGTAGAGTGAAATTAAGCCTGTCTTGCAGGTGGTGGATAGCAACTTGAACCATCATTAAATGAATTTGGGAGTCAGCGCAGGGTTCATACAGGTATTGAGAAGGAGAAGAAATACCTGTTTTATCTTCAAGACGCCCACGTAATACTAATGATTCAAGACAACTATCATCACGGCAGGACGGGTTTTTTTTATAGATTTCAAAATGAAATGTGACGAGTAACGAGTGACGGGTAACGAGTAACAAAAATAATTCTATAATTTACTCAGTGCCTGAATCTTTTTTTTGTCTTTCTTTGAAAGCTTCCCTGATCCACGTTTGCGGGAATAGGGCAGGGCATCATCATCTTTATAATCATAAACATCTTCCCCGAGGGCAGAGAACATTTTATATTCAAATTCCTGAGATGTTATTGCAGCCATATCATTTCTCACTGCATGATCTGATACTTCCCTGTCTGAGCTTATCACTATCCAGGGCGTACGTGATTCAGAGATCAGCCTCATGATGATTGAATCAGCGTTTTCTGCAAGACGGGAATAGATGATAATGAGGTTCTTTGATTTAATCTGTGTTTGGTCCATGCTGCCTTCTTTCCATCCGTCAAAGACAATAGTTACTTCATGACCTTTTACTTTGGAGTATTCTTTAAGTGTATTGATAATTTCATTCCGGGCTTTTTCAAGATTGCCGTGGGCTGTTCCGATCAGATTGTACCCATCGATTAATATTTTTGCCATAAGAGAAGATAGTTGATAATGATTAAAAAGTCAAAAAAACATTTATTGAATGTGGAATTGCTTACAATACAGGTACACCCTTCCTTAATCCCCTCCTGTCAAGGGAGAGGAGATATCAGGATTGAATAAAAAAATAAAAAGGAGGATTTAACGTATTGTTAAATCCTCCTTTAGAGATAAAAGAGTAGATCCTGAAACAAGTTCAGGATGACAACGACGAAGCAACCCGGAATGACATAATAACCCTATGCAGGCTGTGCTTCTTTTAACCACAGCAGTCTTGAATGATTGAATACGGACGAATGTAAGCTCTCCAGAAGCTCTGCAGCATTGGCATCAAGGCCCTGTTTCTTCTCAAAGGCAGAAACGGAAACAGTCTCTGCACTTACTTTAAGATCCTTTTTCATGTCAGCAGTAAAGGTCTTGATCTCATTGCCCATTTCCTTTGAAAGATCAAAGAAGATGTCCCTGTGCTGTCTGGATTCACCGGCCGGTGAGAGGGCTCCGGTAAGTTTCTTTTCCTTACCCAGATAATTGATGATGGTGCCAGATGATTCCAGTGCATCTGCTGCCGGGAGAATCAGATCAGCCTCTTTGGCAAGATCAGTCATATATGCCGTTTGAACAATAATAAAATCTGCTCCCGGTTTTTTACTGATCGGGAGTTCTCCTACTGCATAGAGGAGATCAACTCCGCCTGAAGCCATATCACTGTATGTCTTACCCTCAGTGGTAAGACCCAGAGTCATAACACCCCTTGCATTTGCTTCAAGAGGTACCGCTGCAACCTTGATGTTATCTGCAAGGGACAGATTTTTTGCAGCGCTGAACAGGGAAGGGGAGCACAGTATCGCTGTATCTCCGGCTTTTGAAATCAGCTCTGCAGCCTTTGCCATATCTTCAGATACAGTTTCACCGGAAACCGCACCACTGAGCTTTGAATCAGTTTTCACTCCAGCATCGACAAGCGCCTTTGCAAGTGAGGCAAGAGAAGATGCTTCATCTCCCTTGATATTTACGTGTGCCGCTGATCCCAGTCTGGTATCATCAGCATTGATTGTTATGAGTTTTGCCCCTCTTGCAGCAGCCCTTCTTACCCCGGCATCAAGGGCAGGAAGCACTCTTTCCCATTGAGAAGGATTAAGTCCGGCAACTACTATGGCTTTAGGGGAGTCAAGATCCAACTGATCAGACTGCTTCATTGCATCAGCATCCGTATAAAGGCTTGCGGTGGTGTCGACATTTTTTGTCTTGATAACATCAGCTGCAAATTTTGAAATTGTATATGCATCTTCATTCAGAATACCGGCAGTACTGATGATGCCTGCATTTCTGGAGCCCTTTAACTTTTCCGCAGCCAAGGACAGGGCATCGCTCCAGGAAGCCTCTTCAAGCTTTCCATTTTTCTTTATCATCGGTGAAGTGACCCGTGCGTCTGAACCTGATGCATCAAAACCAAAACGGCCGATGGCGCAGATGTAATCCTCAACAGAGCCATCTTCGCCAGCTGATGTGACCTTGACAACAGTGCCGTCACTTGTGCTGACAGATATATCACATCCGTTACCGCATGAAAGGCAAACAGAGTTTGTTGTCTCATATTCCCATTCCCTGCCTTTTCTCCACCTGTCTGCCTCCAGAAGGGCATTCACCGGGCAGGCATCTACACAGCTTCCGCAGAATGTGCATTCAGACTCCTGCAAAGGTTTGTCCATCGCAGTAGC
>CAMYJJ010000163.1 GCA_947258735.1 Thermodesulfovibrionia bacterium
GCTCTTTCCGCATTATCTTCATACAGACATCTGCGTGCGCAATACCTGTAAAGAGAAATATTCCTAAAAATGTCAGTATAAACTTCTTCATATCTTTCCCCTTCCTGCAGCACCTGATAAATATTCCCGGCCTGGGCCAAGCAAAAGCATAAAAACACTCATAACCAGAAAATATAACTTATGATGAAATAACTTTTTCATTTATTTCTCCCCTTAGTATTTAAATCAATATTTAGATATGAATATGATTATCCATTATTAAATTGTTGCAAAAATCACACCAGATATATTTGTTTTCTTTTTTCTCTATTATATCAACAATTTAAATTTATTTGTTTAAGTGGTACAAGGTATAGTCAGGTCAATTTCCGACAAATAAATTCCGGATTCCTGGAAACCGGAAAATCTAGATGGAAAAATGGAAGCACGAAAATTTGTCAGGTAAATGCAGAAAGTTGCCAAGGTAGTAACTTTCTGCATGGCCATTTTCAAGATGACATGTGGAGTTGACATCTTAACAGATAAAACAAAGCTGGAGCGGGAAATTTTTACCCCACCTCCGGCTTTTCTTGTTCAGGTATGCAGTGGCAATAGTAATAGATCGTTCAATCAATTCCGTCGTGGTGTAAAAAATAGACCAGTTCCACCAATAATTAAAGTTACCATGCTGAATAAAACTACTGCAGCATATATCATTCCATAGTGCATTGCCAACCAACTGAATCCAACCACCGGCACAAGTCCTGTCCTTACGATAACTCGCAGCCCATTATGGTTTGCAATGAAGTCTGCAACAGGTGGAGAATAATTATAATATGCCTGGACAAATTTTGTTCCCAACCTGTTAGTAAGGAGATGTTTATCTCTGAACTGACGAAGGAGCAATACATGGGGTTCCCAGTATGAGCCATAGGCTGCTGTAGCTATAAAGCAACCGCCGCCTCCGCCACCACCTGTGAAAGGTTCAACAATTGCAAATTCAGACAAGGAATCAACTTCACCGCATACAACATTAGTTTCAGTCTTGAGAAATGTGGTAATATCCTGCCATTTTGAAGAGGAATCCATGCGATGTATTAAACTGATTTCTGTTTCATCTCCCCTGATTTGGGACTCCTCATAGCTTAAGCATACTGCAATTGCTCCATTAATATTACCTGTAAAGTCCAGGTCAAAGACTTCATCAATAAACCTGAAGCCTGAGGGTGGGTTGGGTTTAGGCTGTTGAACTGCATTCATAAATCCACCAGTAATAATTTCCTCAAATATGACTGTTATGTTTTCTGAAGGTGAAACTTCAACTTCTCTTCCTGGAAAGAGAAAATCTTCAAATATCCCGCAACCATTGTCACCTGGATCAGTTTTGTCTGGATCTGTAGGACATCCATCGTTACAGTCAGGAGTGTTGTCCAGATCCGTATCAATGTCACTTGTCCCACAACCACATATTCCAGGTTCTGCTTTATCGGGATCTTCAGGGCATAAATCCTGAGGTAAAGTTGTAGTGGTTGTTGTAGTGGTAGTCGTGGTAGTTGTTCCTTCAATGTCATTTATAATGCTGGAGTGAACGAATGCGGCATGATCCGCATCATCTGCTACACCCCAAATTCTGTGCACGATCTCTGAAATGCGAAACCCGGTTCGGGCCACAATCTCATCGGCATCCCGTCCAACATCAAGGGCATTGAGCAAATCATCAAAGGTCTTGCCTGTTCCCAATGTGACATTGAGCACGAGATATTGACCCGGGTTAATCCCATTTTGTGGAAAGTTTAAAGGGTCCGCAGGGTCCGGGCCCACGGAAAAATCCTCGGTGAAATACATATCGAACCCATTCATTAACTCCATCTCCGGTCGGTTACTGGGAATTGCCATGTGGACGCCGGTGGACTGCTCCCAAATGGTAACCCCGGCAACCAGGTCGGTATAGTTCCCGTAGTCGAAATAAATGAACTTCATCGAGGCATCCCCCTCCGGGATGGTATTTTCAGGAGGAATTAAATTTGTAAATTTGAAGAGCACATCATTGGCCGGTGTAGAATAATTTTCAGATACCTCAACAAAGGTTTCCCGGCCAGCTGCATTGTTTAATGGTATGGAGGGTATTCCCCAAACCTGGTTATCAAAATCATATAGTACGGCAGAACCTGTAATAGGTAATGTAGTGGTTGTTGTAGTAGTTGTAATAGTTGTTGTTGTGGTGGTGGAAGTAGTAGTGGTAGTTGTTGTAGTGGTTTCAATGTCATTACAATCAGGTATACCATCGCTATCTGAATCAACATCTGACACACCACAGCCACATATCCCAGGTTCTGTTTTATTGGGATCTGCAGGGCAGCTGTCACAGGCATCACCGACTCCATCGGAGTCGGAATCAGACTGGTCATCAGCTGTTGCAGGACAGACATCACAGGCTTCACCCATTCCATCGGCATCAGAATCAGATTGATTAGAATTGGCAATTTCCAAACAATTATCTATGTCGTCACATATGCCATCATTATCAACATCATCGGTGCAATTTATTGGTATATCAATAAGTTCAAATGGACCAATGTCCCATGGAGTATTTGTATCCCTGTCTGTGCCAATTATATCATCATGCCAGCCGACACTCAGATCTGCATCAAGGTTTTTTCCTGTATCATGTAGAACAGAGTTTTCATCCGTGATTGTATAATTGCCACCATCCGGATCCGTAAAATCAGAACCATCCGTTGATAGTCTTACACATGAGCCCCTTGTGGCCGGGCAGCCGGCAGTGTCAGGGCCGGTGGCATTATTTGTTCCAGCCCAGTGTGTTCCCTCCCAATTGTCAGTGTTGTTGTATGCTGCGCAATTATAGCAGGCTATCGGGGAGTCTGATTCAAAAAATCCATAGTTACTGTTTGCTACAACAGTATTGAATATCACCATTTCATCAAAGGCCCCCAGATAGAGCGCCTTCGATTGTACACCTCCCGGTGTACTTAAATTAAAGCCATACACGACAGAATTATAAAGAATAACGCTTTGGTATATATTCAAAAAACGCATGCCCCACACATCATCGTTGCCGCTTGAAGTTAGATTTGCCCCTACAAGCCTTAAATAACCCAAGACGATCTCACCATTTCCAGTGCTGTTATAGGCGTAAATGCCACAGGCATTGTCGTAATCATTATTTGTAACTTGAATCTGCACTCCATACACTTCGACAAAATTTTCAGCAATAATAATACCCCTTGTATTGTTAGCCGCTGCATTTACTTCAATTCTGTAGTGCGAGGTAGAATATGTGGCGCCCGTGTTTCTATCTTCAGGATCCACTTGCAGTATTACCCGATTATCGGTACCTGTATTCCAGCCATTAATTGCAACCGGGCCATCTGCCGAATCACCACCTTTAAGATGGAAGTACATATCTGCGCCATTTGCCCATCCTGTGATATCCGCATCAAAAGCAGCTTCCGCTGCTGCTAAGGAACAAAAAGCATTGTTATCATCCGTTCCATCTTCTGTGCCACAATCTGCCGTGTTAGCTGAAGATAAATCAACATATACGTGACAGTCTGATGTCCCGGTGCAATTGACCAGTGCAGATGCAGGATGTGCGAGAAAAAGAGTAGCAAAATAAATTAGCAGTAGAGATATAAATTTCTTCATTTACTCACCTGTAATACCTGTTTGTTTATTCTCCACAAATCCCCTTATCTCTTCCCACTGGAAAGTAAGATACGAGTTATTGTCAACCGGTATACTGCAACAATATCAAATGGCCATGTTCTTGCTTCATGTTTCTGGAGTTCTTCAGCACTGAGCTTATTAATATCACTCTGCTGCCAGGCACTCATCCAATGTTCTTTCCGCATTATCTTCATGCAGACATCTGCGTGTGCAATCCCTGCAAAGAGAAATACTCCTAAAAGGGTTAGTATAATTTTTTTCATATCCTTCTTCTTCTCACAGTACCTGTTAAATCTACAAGCCCTGTGTTAAAATATCAATTTTGCTTGCCTATATTAAGTCATAGGTGTTGCATTCGCGAGGTCAGCAATACATAATATTAAAGCACACATTGCAAATCCTGCCAGATATATTTGTTTTCTCCTTTCTCTACTATATCAGTCAGTTAAATTTATTTGCTTAAATGATGCAAAGTATAATCAGGGTAATCTCCGGCAAATAAATTCCGGATTCCTGGCAACAGGAAAATTTAGATGGGTAAAGAGAAGCTCGAAAATTTGTCAGGTAAATGCAGACATTTGCCAAAGTAGTAACTTTTTTTAACAGATAAAAAAAGCCGGAGCGGGAAATTTTTTATCCCAACTCCGGCCTTTCTTGTTCAGGTGTGCAGTGGCAATATTAATAGATCGTTCAATCAATTCCGTCGTGGTGTGAAAAATAAACCAGTTCCACCAATAATTAAAGTTACCATGCTGAATAAAACTACTGCAGCACAGATCATGCCATAGTGCATTGCCAACCAACTGAATCCAACCAACGGCACAAGTCCTATCCTTACGATAGTTCGTAGCCCATCATGGTTTGCGATGAAGTCTGCAACAGGCGGGGAATAATTATAATATGCCTGGACAAATTTTGTTCCCAACTTGTTAGTAAGGAGATGTTTATCTCTGAACTGACGAAGGAGCAATACATGGGGTTCCCAGTATGAGCCATAAGCTGCTGTAGCTATAAAGCAACCGCCGCCGCCTCCGCCTCCGCCACCTCCGCCTGTGCTACCTGTGAAAGGTTCAACAATTGCAAATTCAGACAAGGAATTAACTTCACCGCATACAACATTGGTTTCAGTATTGAGAAGTGTGGTAATATTTTGCCATACCGAAGAGGAATCCGTGCGATGTATTAAGAGAATTTCTGTTTCATCTCCCCTGATCTGGGATTCCTCATAGTTGAAGCACACAGCAACAGCTCCATTAATGGTACCTGTAAAGTCCAGGTCAAAGACTTCATCAATAAACCTGAAGCCCGTTGGTGCGCTCGGTTTTGGTTGTTGAACTAAATTGATAAATCCACCAGTAACAATTTCTTCAAATATGACATCTATGTTTTCTGAAGGTGAAACTTCAACTAAATTTTCTGGATAGATAAAATTTTCAGATACTTCGCAACCATTGTCCCCTGGTTCAGTTTTATTTGGATCAGTAGGACATTCATCGTTACAGTCAGGAGTGGTGTCCAGATCCGTATCAATGTCACTTGTCCCACAGCCACATATTCCAGGTTCTGCTTTATCGGGATCTGCAGGGCAGCTGTCACAGGCATCACCTACTCCATCGGAGTCAGAATCAGACTGGTCACCAGCTATTTCAGGGCAAACATCACAGGCGTCGCCGAATCCATCTGCATCAGAATCAGACTGATCATCAGCTGCCTCAGGACAAATATCACAAGCATTACCGATCCCATCGAAATCGGAATCAGTTTGGTCAGAATTGGCAATTTCTAAACAATTATCTACGTCGTCACAAATTTCATCATTATCGACATCACCGGCGCAAACCTTTACATACTCAAAGGCCCCAATGTCCCATGGAGTCTTTTTATCCCTGTCTGTGCCAATTATATCATCATGCCAGCCGACTCCAAAAACTGCGTCAAGGTCTTTTCCCGCATCATGTAGGACAGAGTTTTCATCCGTTATTGTAAAATTGCCACCATCCGGATCCGTAAAATCAGAACCATCCGTTGATAGTCTTGCACATGAGCCCCCTGAGGCCGGGCAGCCTGCAGTGTCAGGGCCGGTAGCATTATTTGTTCCAGTCCAGCGTGTTCCCTCCCAATTGTCAGTGTTATTGTATGCTGCGCAATTATAGCAGGCTATCGGGGAATCAGATTCAAAAAATCCAAAGTTACTGTTTGCTACAACAGTATTGAATATCAACATTTCATCAAAGGCCCCCAGATAGAGCGCCTTCGATTGTACACCTCCCGGTGTACTTAAATTAAAGCCATACACGACAGAATTATAAAGAATAACGCTTTGGTATATATTCAAAAAACGCATGCCCCACACATCATCGTTGCCGCTTGAAGTTAGATTTGCCCCGACAAGCCTTAAATAACCCAAGACAATCTCACCGTTTCCAGTGCTATTATAGGCATAAATACCACAGGCATTGTCGTAATCATTATTTGTAACTTGAATCTGCACCCCATACACTTCGACAAAATTTTCAGCAATAATAATACCCCTTGTATTGTTAGCCGCTGCATTTACTTCAATCCTGTAGTGCGAGGTAGAATATGTGGCGCCCGTGTTTCTGTCTTCGGGATCCACTTGCAGTATTACCCGATTATTGGTGTCTGTATTCCAGCCATTAATTGCAACCGGGCCATCTGCCGAATCTCCACCTTTAAGATGGAAGTACATATCCACACCGGGAATCCATCCTGTGATATCCGCATCAAAAGCAGCTTCCGCTGCTGCTAAGGAACAAAAAGCATTGTTGTCATCCGTTCCTTCTTCTGTGCCACAATCTGCCGTGTTAGCTGAAGATAAATCAACATATACGTGACAGTCTGATGTCCCGGTGCAATTGACCAGTGCAGATGCTGGATGTGCGAGAAAAAGAGTAGCAAAATAAATTAGCAGTAGAGATATAAATTTCTTCATTTACTCACCTATAATACCTGTTTGTTTATTCTCCACAAATCCCCTTATCTCTTCCCACTGGA
>CAMYJJ010000164.1 GCA_947258735.1 Thermodesulfovibrionia bacterium
AAGGTTTCTCTGCAGCTGCTCTATCTTGTCCTCTTCAATGCTTTTGGTCCGTTTGTCTTTATTGGCGCCTTTTCTGGTAAATATCTTGACATCCAGCACCGTTCCTTCAATCCCGGGGGGAACATACAGACAGTTTTCTCTGACCTCTTCAGCTTTTTCACCGAATATGGCCCTGAGAAGTTTTTCTTCCGGCGTGAGCTGGGTCTCGCTTTTAGGAGTGACCTTGCCTACCAGGATATCGCCCGGTTTTATCTGAGCGCCTGTTCTGATAACTCCGCTTTCATCCAGCTCGCTCAGGGCCTCCTCGCCGATATTGGGGATGTCTCTTGTTATTTCTTCAGGTCCGAGCTTGGTTTCCCTGGCTTCTATGGAAAACTCTTCTATATGGATCGAGGTGAACACATCTTCCTTGACCATACGTTCGCTGACAATTATGGCGTCTTCAAAATTGTATCCGCCCCAGGGCATAAAAGCCACCAGCACATTTTTCCCCAAAGCAAGTTCACCCAGGTCTGTGGCAGGTCCGTCAGCGATGACCTGGTTCTTTTTCACTCTGTCGCCTGCCCTGACAATGGGCTTCTGGTTAACACAGGTGGCCTGGTTAGAACGGTAAAATTTAATAAGACTGTATATGTCAACTCCCCCGTCGTCACATCTGATAACGATCCTTGTCGCATCAACAGATTCGATGATTCCTGCCCTTTTAGCAGCAATGATGACTCCTGAGTCACGAGCTGCAACTTCTTCAACACCGGTTCCCACTCTCGGTGCATTTGTCCGGAGAAGCGGAACAGCCTGACGCTGCATGTTTGATCCCATTAATGCCCTGTTGGCATCATCATTTTCCAGAAACGGGATCAGCGCAGCAGAAGCGCTTACAATCTGCTTTGGAGAAACATCCATAAACTGGACTTCCTCGGGTGAGACGAGCTTAAAATCTCCGCCTACCCTGGCTGAGACAGTACCGCCTACCAGATTTCCTTTATCATCAATAGCTGAGGTGGCCTGTGCTATGACAAAGTTTTCTCCATCAATAGCTGAGAGATACTCGATCTTGTCCGTCACCTTTCCATCTTTAATCTTTCGGTAAGGTGATTCTATAAAACCAAAATCATTCACTCTGGCGTATGAGGCCAGTGAAGTAATAAGACCGATATTCGGTCCTTCAGGTGTCTCAACAGGACAAATCCGCCCGTAATGAGTAGGGTGCACGTCCCTTACTTCAAACCCTGCCCTTTCTCTTGTCAGACCTCCGGGACCGAGGGCACTTAACCTTCTCTTGTGAGTGATCTCGGAAAGCGGGTTTGTCTGGTCCATAAACTGACTCAGCTGACTGGAGCCAAAGAATTCCTTGATGACCGCAATAACCGGTTTGGCATTAATAATGTCATGGGGCATTGCTGTCTCAAGCTCGGTCAGGGTCATTTTTTCCTTTATGGCCCTCTCCATTCGTACAAGACCGATCCTGAACTGGTTCTCAAGGAGCTCCCCTACTGCCCTGACCCTCCTGTTTCCAAGGTGGTCAATATCATCTACCTCACCTTTGCCGGCCCTCAGATCAAAGAGATAGCGGAGAATTTCGATAATGTCCTTTTCAGTCAGGACCCTGGTGTCCAGAGGCACGTCCAGACCAAGGCGTTTATTGAGTTTAAGTCTTCCCACAACAGAAAGGTCGTATCTTTTAGGTTCAAAGAACAGGCCTTCAAAGAGTTTCTGGGCGTCCTTGATCGATGGGGGTTCTCCTGGTCTGAGTTTCTTATAAATTTCAACCAGTGCTTCATCTGTCGTGTTGACCTTGTCTAGCTTAAGCGTATCTCTCAATGATGGGAGGTAACGAATGCCGTCGATAAAGAGTAACTGGAGAGAAGAAATATTCATGGAGAAAATGTGCTCGGCAATTTCCTCTGTGATCTGCTCATTGCTCTCAAGTAAGACTTCGCCTGTTTCAGGGTCAATAATATCAGTAAGGGTAACCCTGTCAACAAGCTCTTCCCGGGAAATAGGGATTTCCTTGATACCAGCTGCTTCTATCTTCTTTAGGGCAGCCTTTGTAATTCTCCCGCCTTCTTTTACCAACACCTCTTTTGATCTGGGGGTTTCAATATTCTTGAAAGCCCTCAGTCCGGCGAGGACCGGTGTTACCTGGCGAGTGGCATTACCCTTATTGATTTTTATTTCTTCTATGGGATAGTACGTTCTCAGTATCTTTTCTTCAGAAAAACCAAGGGCTTTCAGGATAATCGTTGCATGAAGCTTTTTCCGGCGGTCAATTCGGACAAAAAGTGTGTCTTTTGTATCGAACTCAAAATCAAACCAGGACCCTCTTGCAGGAATTATCCTGGCAGAAAAGATAACCTTGCCGCCGGCCTGGGATTTCCCCTTGTCATGGCTGAAGAGAATTCCAGGGGAACGATGCAGCTGACTGACCACAACTCTCTCAACTCCATTTATGACAAATGTCCCGGTCCCGGTCATCAGAGGCAGTTCGCCAATATAGACTTCCTGCTGCCTTGATTCTTTCAGTCTTTTCTCTCCTGATTCTCCTTTTTCCCACAGGTTCAGCTTGACCCTGATTTTTAATGGAGATGCATAGTTGATGCCCTTTTCCAGGGACTCTCTTAAATCATATTTAGGAGGTCCGATTACATACTCTAAAAACTCAATCGAGGCAGTTTCATTGTAATCGACAATCGGGAACACACTGTTGAAAGCCCCCTGTAGTCCGCTGTCTTCCCTTTTGTCCGGATGAATTTTCTCCTGTATGAAACGGTCAAAAGAACGTCTCTGAATTTCTATAAGATTGGGAATTGCCAGTATCTGCGGGGACTTCCCAAAATTTTTTCTTACCCTTAGAGCTTCCGCCATAATTCTCCTTTGAAGAAGGATTCCAGGATTCCAGGATTCCAGGATTCATGTAAATGATATATCTATTCCACCACGTGAATCCCCGGCCCCTTGGTCCTTGGACCCTTGATTAATTTATTTTAATTCTACGACTGCGCCCTGTTCCTCGAGTTTTGCCTTAATAGCGTCTGCTTCATCTTTTGCAACACCGGTTTTCACTGGCTGCGGAGCGCCGTCAACAAGCTCTTTTGCTTCCTTAAGTCCGAGACTTGTCAGTTCTCTGACAGCCTTGATAACCTGGATCTTTTTGTCCCCGGCTGCCGACAGAATGACATCAAAACTTGTCTTTTCCTCAGCTGCTGCTTCAGCTGCTGCTGGCGCACCTGCTGCTGCCACAGCTACCGGAGCTGCTGCTGTTACATCGTAACGCTCTTCAAACTCTTTGATGAATTCAGACATCTCAAGAATGGTCATCTTGTCGATGTATTCAAATACCTGGTCTTTTGTTGTAGACATTTATCCTCCTATTTAAAAAATAAATTAAATGTTAATCAGTTGTCAGTTTGGTTTTTCTTTTCTTTTAAAGCTTCCATTGCATAGGCAAACCTGGTCAATGTAGCGCTCAGAAGCCCTGCAAGCTTTGTCGCAGGGGCTTTCATGGCTCCAGCGAGCATAGACAGCTGGACCTCCTTCGGCGGAAGCTTTGCAATACTCATCAGTTCATTAAGCGAATATACACTGCCTTCTACTACACCTCCCTTGACTTCCAGCTTGTCATTGGTCTTGTTGAATTCCAGCACTTTTTTAACGACCAGCACCGGATCATCATACCCAACGGCAATCCCTATAGGACCGGCAAGGATCTCCTTTGCCTGGTCTACAGGAGTTCCTTCAGCAGCTATCAGGGCAAGGGTGTTCTTGACCACTCTGTACTCAAGTGCAGATTCGCGGAGACTGTTTCTCAGCCCTGTTATCTCTTCCACATTGAGTCCCCGGTAATCAGTAAATACAATCCCTTTCGCATTTTCGAACTTTTTCTGAAGTTCCGAAACTACCTGTGTCTTCTCTGTCTTGTTCAGATTATCCACCTCCTTTTTTTATCAGAGACTTCAGTAAAAAAAGCAGTAAGCAGTGGGTTGGGGACACTTTTTATATGACCTTACTTTCCCTAAACTTCCCGTTTTATACCCAAGTCTATGCAGGATGACCATGAGCGGTCCTGTTATGTAATTCCGTTAGCCCCTGTAAGTCAGGGTATATGAAAGGCTGGAAGGCCACGGATTTACACCTGCAGTCTCTGACTTAATTAATATGTTCTCAGGTGGTAGCTCAATGAAACTACCAACTGAAAACATATTGCCTTTATATCACAGTTTATACTGATGATAAACTGGAAACCATTACCGGAACACCCACACCCATTGTTGATGATATGGAGATTTTCTTAAGGTACTTGCCTTTGCTTGACGAAGGCTTGGCCTTTTCAAGGGATGAAATCACTGTCCTGGCATTCTCAATGAGCTTATCTTCATCAAAGGATACCTTGCCAATGGAAACATGAATAACACCGGCTTTTTCGGTCCTGAAATCTGCCTTTCCTGCAGTAATGTCCTGGACCGCCTTTCCTACATCAAAGGTAACGGTACCTGATTTCGGGTTAGGCATCAACCCCCTCGGACCAAGGACCTTTCCAAGCTTTCCCACAAGACCCATAACATCCGGTGTGGCTACGACCTTGTCAAATTCAAGCCATCCGCCGCTTACTTTTTCAACCAGGTCTTCTGCGCCAACTATAGCAGCACCTGCCTTTTCAGCTTCTGTCGCTTTTTCTCCCTTTGCAAAGACAGCAACTCTGACCTTTTTACCAAGACCATGGGGTAATACAACACTTCCCCTTACCATCTGGTCTGATTTCCGCGGGTCGACCCCGAGATTAATAGCAAGATCTACCGTCTCATCATTCTTTGTATGCTTCAGTTCTTTGACAAAACCAACTGCTTCTTTGATATCATATTGTTTTGTCTTATCTATTTTTGCTTTGGCTTCATTATGTTTCTTACTCATTTTGCCTCCGTTTAATAAATCAAAATTACTTTTACTATTCCTGTACTGTCACGCCCATGCTTCTTGCGGTTCCCTTAATCGTTTCAGCTGCCTTTTCTACATCAAAAGCATTCAGGTCCGGCATCTTGGTCTTTGCGATCTCCCTTATCTGATCCATGGTAAGTTCACCCACTTTATCTTTATTGGGAACCCCTGATCCCTTTACAATACCGGCAGCTTTTTTAATGAGCTCTGAAGCGGGCGGTGTTTTAAGAATGAATGAAAAGGACCTGTCTTTATATATCGAGAGAACAGCCGGGATAATCGTGTCTCCCAAAGACTTGGTCTGTGCATTAAAGGCCTTGCAAAAATCCATTATATTGATACCGTGCGGACCCAGGGCCGGTCCTATCGGCGGGGCCGGGTTGGCCTTGCCTGCCGGTATCTGCAGTTTTACTATTGCCATTACTTCTTTAGCCATCTAAACCTCCAAAAGTTATTGTCCGCAGATTACACTGATTTATAAAGATTTAAAAAATCTGTCCTATCTGCGAAATCTGTGGATTTATTTATGTTTTCTCAACCTGCAAATAGTTCAGTTCCACAGGAGTCTGTCTCCCGAAGATTGTTACCATGACACGAAGTTTGCTGTGGTCTTCATCGATCTCATCAACAAAGCCGTTAAAATTGGCAAAGGCGCCGTCTATAATTCTTACGCTGTCACCCCTGTCAAAATTCGCCTTGACCTGGGTGGCAGGACCTTCTTCAATCTGCTGAACAATTATATCTATTTCTTCCTGCTGTACTGGAGTAGGGCGCTCACCTCCTACGAATCCAGTCACCCTGGGGGTACTGCTTACAATATGCCAGGTCTCATCATTCAATTCCATCTCTACAAGGATATAGCCGGGATAAAATTTCTTGGTAGATTCCTTCTTTTTTCCTGATTTAAGCTCTATCACCTTTTCCGTGGGAATCAGAATCTGGCTGATTTTTTCGCTCAGACCCCGTCTCCGGGCATTATCTTCAATTGTTGTTTTTACCTTCTCCTCAAATCCGGAGTAGGTGTGTACGACATACCATTGATTTGACATTGATTCTCCTACTGAACTAACATTCCGATTAGTTTTGAAAGCAGCATATCTATTAAACCTAGAAACACTGCTATAATTATTACCAGTACCACCACGACTTTTGTTGAGCCGATCACCTCATCCCGTGACGGAAATGTGACTTTTTTAAGCTCAATCTTTACTTCTTTAAAAAACTGCCTGATCTTTCCAAACACGATATATTCCTTTACAATTTAAAATTGCAAATATGGCAGGCCAGGAGGGATTCGAACCCCCAACCCTCGGATTTGGAGTCCGATGCTCTACCAATTAGAGCTACTGGCCTATGCCAATAAATTCCAAATTCCAAATTTCAAATTACAAATTCCACATTGCATTTTCGTGCTTACATATTGGAATTTGAGCCATTATGCTTTTGTTTCTTTATGTTCAACATGTTTCCGGCAGTTTCTGCAATATTTTTTTAATGCAAGCTTTTCCGGAGTGTTTTTCTTGTTTTTGGTAGTCGAATAGTTTTTGTTTTTGCAGCTTGTACACTGTAAAAGTACTATATCCTGCATTGTACATCCTCCGTGTTCCGTTCTCCGTCTTCCGCAGTCCGCTTTCTTTTACGGACACGGTCCACGGTCACGTTTTTATTCTATTATCTCTGTAACGACTCCGGCCCCTACGGTCCTGCCTCCCTCTCTCACCGCAAACCTCAGTCCATCT
>CAMYJJ010000165.1 GCA_947258735.1 Thermodesulfovibrionia bacterium
GCTGCTAAAAGCGTATATAAATACATTATATAGTTTTTATTGAAGCGCAAATGATAAACAAGTCAACTATTCCATTTTCCCAAGCCCGTCTTCCCTTGCGTCATTCCCGCAGTTTTTAAGCGGGAATTCCTTGTCACACAAGTTTTCTGTATTCCCGATTAATAGAACTGCCTCCCGGCAGGCCCCGGGAATGACTGCAATACCCTTTAACTTAAAACAGGGACAGCTTATTATTCGTAATATGTTGCTGACGCTGTCTCATTCTCCCAGACAGTAACAGATGAGACCGTACAGGGCATGTCCGACATTTTGTTCCTTATCGATTCATATATCCACTTTGAAATATTTTCAGAGGACGGATTAATCTCGGTAAACGGGAACACATCATTTAAAAAAGCATGATCAAGTGATGATATAACCTCACCGGTAATCTTCTTTAACTCATGAAAATCAATAACAATACCTATATCATCAAGCTTGTCTGATGATACCGTGACCTGTACTCTCCAGTTATGTCCATGCAGTGCTTCGCATTTGCCTTTATACCCTCTGAGCTGGTGGGCAGATGCAAACTGCGTTTCTATCATTAAGTCGTACAATTCTTACCTCCACAATTTTCAATCTGTTGTATTTTAGCTGCGTTGTTATTTCTTACAAATAACTAGTCAGGCAGACACTCATTAACAAAAGGACAAACGGAAAAAGGCTGAAAGATTATTTTATGTATTGTTGTTAACACTTTGTGCCTATGTCACTTTGCCCCTTCGTAGTTATTCCTTACTATCAAACTTAAATATAAGTTCGCCTTCCTTCGTGAGCCCGTATTCCCTTGCAATCCCTTCAACTACTTCCGGTTCATTTTCAACTGCATCTATCTGGTCCTTCAAGTCCTTATTACGGTCCTTTACCACTATTGTCTCAGCCATGAGACTGTCACGGGTTGTCTTGAGTTTAATATATCTGATCAAACCATTTTCACCAAATACAAGACTGAACGTAAGGTAGATCGACAACAGTATTCCAAACGTAAGAAACACTATTTTTCTCCGCTTCCTGTTAAGATCTACCTGTTTGCGCCTCACATTTCTCATATGCTCTCTCCAATGCTAATTAGAGTCTGTATATATATTGAGTATCTCTGTCTGTCATTCCCGCAGTCCTTAGGCGGGAATCCAGTGTTTTTTATAAGATCTGGATGCCCGATTAACTGATCTCGGGAATGACTACTGTCAATGCCCTGTAGCCTGCTGCGGAGCAGCTCATTTACCGTAAATTATAAAATACATCTTTTCCCTGAAAAATTGCAGCATCGCCAAGTTCCTCTTCTATCCGTAACAGCCTGTTGTATTTAACAACCCTGTCAGTCCTTGAAAGTGAACCGGTCTTGATCTGACCGGTGTTCATTGCTACGGCAAGGTCAGCAATCGTTGCATCCTCTGTTTCACCGGACCTGTGTGACACAACAGCAGTATACCCTGCCCTTTTGGCCATTTCTATAGCATCGAGAGTTTCGGTAAGAGACCCAATCTGGTTGAGTTTAATCAGGATCGAATTGGCGATTCCTTTTTCAATTCCTTTTGCAAATATTGCCGGGTTTGTCACAAAAATATCATCTCCCACAATCTGTACCTTGTGCCCTATTTTTTTTGTCATTGCCTCCCAGCCCTTCCAGTCGTTCTCAGACAGACCGTCTTCAATCGATATGACCGGATATTTTTTAATCAGTTTTTCAAAAAATTTAATCATATAATCAGACGTAACTGATTTTCCCTCAAATGTATACCTGCCTTTGCTATAAAATTCCGAAGCAGCCACATCAAGGGCCAGCTTCACATCTTTACCGGCCTTATACCCCGCCTTTTTAATAGCTTCTATTATGAGGATAAGGGCCTCTTCATTTGATTTTAAATTGGGAGCAAAACCTCCCTCATCACCAACGGACGTACTCAGCCCTTTTGAATGCAGCAGGCTTTTCAGACTGTGAAATACTTCCGCACCCATCCTGAGGGCCTCACGGAAATTCGGGGCCCCTGCAGGCATGATCATAAATTCCTGAATATCAAGGTTGTTGTCGGCATGTTCACCGCCGTTGAGGATATTCATCATCGGCAGAGGCAGCTCTTTTGATCCGGCGCCGCCTATATATCGGTAAAGGGGAAGTTCAGCTTCCATGGCAGCGGCCTTAGCAACAGCCAGAGATACCCCAAGAATGGCATTGGCGCCCAATTTGCTTTTGTTTTTTGTGCCATCCATCCTGATCATCAGATTATCAATAGTCGCCTGGTCACCTGCTTCTAGGCCTGTTAACCGGGGAGCGATCCGCGTGTTAATATTTTTCACTGCCTTTTGTACTCCCTTGCCTTTATATCTTTTGTCCTTGTCTCGAAGCTCGAGGGCTTCCCTCTGGCCGGTTGATGCACCGGAAGGTACAGCAGCTCTTCCGTAGGCACCGCTTTGAAGGATCACATCCACTTCAACTGTAGGATTACCCCTGCTGTCGATTATTTCTCTCCCAAAGACATCTGCAATCTCACTCATTGACGACCTCCATTTTATCAATACCTGAATTATGAAACAGCAATTTCTTTTCTTTATATGCAGCTCCGATAAATGCCTTGAAAACAGGATGGGGATCCAATGGCCTTGATTTAAACTCCGGATGAAACTGACAGCCGAAGAACCACGGATGGTCCTTAATTTCTACAATTTCAACGAGCTGCTGGTCCGGACTTTTACCGCTGATGTTAAGGCCGTGTTTTTGTAATACTTCCATATATTCATTGTTAAACTCATATCTGTGCCTGTGTCTTTCATGTATTTCCTTTTCACCATATGCCCTGAACGCCAAAGAATCTTCCTCAAGTACACAGGGATATTCACCAAGCCTCATGGTACCGCCTTTGTCAGAACTGAGGTCCCTCCTCTGCACTGTCTTGTTCCTGAAGTCATACCATTCCTCAATCAGATAAATGACAGGATATGCCGTGTCCTTGTCAAACTCGGTGCTGTTTGCTCCTTCCATACGGCAGACATCACGGGCAAATTCAATAACGGCACACTGCATGCCAAGGCATATCCCGAGAAAGGGAATTTTCTTTTCCCTTGCAAATCTTACAGCATCGATCTTGCCTTCTATTCCCCGTTCGCCAAAACCACCCGGCACAAGTATTCCATCAACTTCTGAAAGGTGCCTCTCAACTTCAGATTTTTCAATGTCCTCGGCATCTACCCAGTGAATATCAACCTTGACGTTATTGGCAATACCTCCATGAATAAGAGACTCGTTCAGGCTTTTATATGAGTCCTGCAGACCGACATATTTACCCACCATTGCGATCGTTACGGCATCAACCGGCTCCTTTATTTTCTTAACTACCTGGACCCATGTTGAGAGATCAGACTTTTCCTTTTTTAAAGCAAGTTTATGTGCCAGCAAGTCATCCATTCCCTCATCTTTTAACACAACCGGCACTTCATATATTGAATCAACGTCCCGGGAGGCTATGACCGCTTCAATATCAAGGTTACAGTGAAGGGCTATCTTCTTTTTAATGGAATGAGATAAAGACCTGTCTGTACGGCAAACCAGAATGTCAGGCTGAATACCAATGGCGCGCAGTTCCTTCACACTATGCTGGGTAGGCTTTGATTTCAGCTCCCCGGCCGTACTGATATAGGGTACGAGCGTAAGGTGAACATAAATGACATTTTCCCTTCCCACGTCATAGCGGAACTGTCTGATGGCCTCAAGAAAGGGAAGGCTTTCAATATCACCAATTGTTCCTCCGATCTCAACGATAACCACATCATAATCACCGGACACAGATTTTATGGCTTTTTTTATTTCATCAGTGATATGCGGAACAACCTGAACGGTATCTCCGAGATAGTCTCCCCTTCTTTCCTTGAGAAGAACATTGTAATATATCTTTCCTGTGGTAAAATTATTTCCCTTTGACATTCGGGTAGAGGTAAATCTTTCATAATGACCAAGGTCAAGATCGGTCTCCGCACCGTCATCGGTCACAAAAACCTCACCATGCTGGAACGGGCTGAGCGTACCGGGATCAACATTAATATATGGGTCCAGTTTCTGTATTGTTACCTTCAGTCCTCTTGCCTCAAGCAAAGCTCCGGTCGCCGAAGCAACGATGCCCTTGCCGAGAGATGAAACAACTCCGCCTGTTACAAAGATATATTTTGCCATTCTTCTGCCTTTCTCAAATCTTCTTTTGTATCTATACCGAACGTATTAAATGCCGTTTCTTTTACTTTAATTTTAAAGCCGGCGGATAATGCCCTGAGTTGCTCCAGTTTTTCAATATCTTCAAGAGCACTTTTCTCCATTGATGTAAACTCAACAAGCACATTCTTTCTGTACCCATATATGCCGATATGTTTCATAAGAACAGTTTTATCAGGTATGTGGGATATACTGTTCAGGTCCGTCCATTCGTCCCTGTAATAAGGAATCGGAGACCGTGAAAAGTACATGGCATATCCTTCCCTGTCCGTAACAACTTTTACTGAATGCGGGGACAGGAGCTCTTCCTGATTATCAATCCTGACACAGAGGGTGCTCATTGAAGCTGTTTCGTCATCCCTTAATATCTGAATTGTATCATCCACCATTTCAGGTCTGATAAAGGGTTCATCCCCCTGAACATTAACAATTATATCGCATTCTATATTTTTAGCAGCCTCTGCGATCCTGTCAGTTCCGCAGGTGTGAGAACCTGAGGTCATAACTGCATGCCCGTTAAATGACGTTACTTCATCAAATATCCGCTTATCATCAGTTGCAACATACACCTCGCCGGCAAGTCTGGATCGGGAAGTCTGCTCGTAAACATGCTGGATAATAGATTTGCCCTTCAGGGTTGCAAGGGGTTTTCCAGGGAAACGTGTGGCGTCAAATCTTGAGGGAATTATGACAACTGCCTTATGCACGATCTACTTTACACTATTTGGTTTCTTAGTTCAAGAGGATGAATTGAACGATTAGCCAGGAATCAAGAGTAGATACCTTAGACATAAAAGTTGTCACTCCTCAATATGTCATTCCGGCAGTTTTTAGCCGGTCGAATCGACTCTCGGTCGAGACGACTAAACTCCGACTCGCATCGAGAATCCATTTCCTTTTTAAAGTCTCTGGATTCCCGCTCAAAATAGTGCGGGAATGACGGATAAGGTGTCTACTTTGAACTCTTAATGACAGGTACTGAATTGAACTTGTACGTCATAACCTGTAAGATATTATAAGAATTGTCACCACACTGATTTCGAAAGGCCAAAATGTCTAAAGCGATCGCATTATTTTCCGGAGGACTGGACAGCACCCTTGCAATCCTGGTCATGCTGAAGCAGGGCATTGATGTGACCGCCATAACATTTCTTAATCATTTTGGATGTGAAATTGGCGACAGATCTTCATGTTCAAAAGATCCATTTGCAGCTTCAGTTAAGTTTGGTTTTCAGGTCAAGATGGCCCATCTTTCAGATAAATTTATAGATATTGTAAAAAATCCGAAGCATGGTCATGGAAAAAATATGAATCCGTGCGTCGACTGCCGGATCCTGATGTTAACAGAAGCAAAGAATTTAATGGAAATGACCGGGGCTGATTTCATCATTACCGGGGAGGTCCTTGGCCAGAGACCCATGAGCCAGAGAAGGGACACGTTCCCTGTTATAGACAGGGAAGCTGATGTTAAAGGTATTGTTTTACGGCCTCTCTCTGCAAAACTTATGAAACCGACCATTCCGGAGGAACAGGGAACTGTCAACCGTGACCTGCTGTATGATTTTTCCGGCCGTTCCCGAAAACCCCAGATGGCCCTGGCAAAAGAGCTCGGCCTGACTGAGTACCCTGCCCCTGCCGGCGGATGTCTGCTGACTGAACCTAATTATTCTTACCGGTTAAAGGAGCTTTTAGAGCACGCTCCGGACCCGGATTTCAAAGACATTAACCTCTTGAGAGTAGGCAGACATTTCAGGTTTTCATCAGACTGCAAAATTATTGTTGGCAGGAACAAAGATGAAAACGAAATCATGCTGTCAATTGTTGGTGATGATGACTGCACAATGCATGTGCCGGGTTATGGAAGTCCGGTAACAATGGTGAGCGGCACTTTAACACAGGAAGCCATCCAAACAGCAGCCTCTTTATGCGCACGGTACTCGTCTGCCAGGCATCTTTCCAACATTGATGTTTCAGTTTCTATAAATGGAATAAAATCTATTGTAAATGTCTCACCCGCCAATGACAATATGATAGATACATACAAAATCGTTCAGGATAAAGACCAGAATATATTATTGTAGCTACTTCCCGGAAAGATGCCTTTCATATCGAGGTTGAACCTCGATATCACATCCTTACCGGCACACCTTTTGACTGCAAATATTCTTTGGTCTCTTTGATTGAATACTCTCTGTAGTGAAAGATGGAAGCGGCAAGCGCAGCATCGGCTTTGCCTTCAACCAGCCCTTCCCGCATATGCTCAAGGGTCCCTACCCCTCCTGATGCAACAACAGGAATAGTGACTGCTTCGGCAATTCTGCTGGTAAGTGGAATATCAAATCCGATTTTAGTGCCGTCCCTGTCCATACTTGTTAATAAAATCTCACCGGCTCCTAACGT
>CAMYJJ010000166.1 GCA_947258735.1 Thermodesulfovibrionia bacterium
ATCTTTATAGTTGTCTTTAGTAGCCCGTGTAATGAACAACTTGCCGCTTTTCTTTAGCATTGATTCGGCAATTGCCTTAATATCTTTTCTCTCTTTACCCTCTGCAAAGATCACCTCGGGGATACCGTGACGCAGCTCCCTGTGATGATCAACTTTTGCGACACCTATATCTTCATAAGGCAGATGCTTTAACTTCTTTAAAGCATCATTGACAGTGAGCTTACCCTTTTCAATTAACTGAAGAATATGTTTTATTTTATTGCTGTGCATAATAAAAAAACAGGTTATAGGTTATTGGTTATTGGAACGAATAAATAAATATCTTTGACCTGTTACCCATGACCTATAATCCATAACCCAACTCCTATTCACTCTTTGGACTTCTTGTCATGAGCTCACTGACAGCATCTGGCGGGTTTTTATTTTCCTTTATAACCAGATATATCTGTTCTACTATCGGCATCTCTACAGCATGTTTTTTTGAAAGTTCAAACGCAGACTCTGATGTCGCAACTCCCTCGGCAACCATTTTCATGTTCAATAGTATGTTGTGCAGAGATTCTCCCCTGCCGAGCCTGAAACCAACAGTGTAATTTCTGGACAGAGTGCCTGTACAGGTCAGAACCAGGTCTCCTATCCCGCTTAACCCCCCAAAGGTCTTTTCTCTGGCGCCCATGGCAACCCCCAGTCGTGTCATCTCTGCAAGCCCCCTTGTAATTAATGCTGCCCTTGTGCTGGTCCCCAGACCGAGACCGTCTGAGATACCGGAAGCAATTGCCATAACATTTTTTAATGCTCCTCCAAGCTCAACTCCTAACACATCAGTATTTGTATATACTCTGAAATAATCTGTGGTAAACAGATCCTGAAGAAGCACAGCGATATTATTGTCAGGTGAGGCAATTGTAACTGCAGTGGGTAATTTCTTTATTACCTCTTCGGCAAAGCTTGGACCTGACAGCACTGATATTTTCCTGCCGGTCAGATTTTCAAGGATTGAAGACACAGTAATGAGTGATCCATGTTCAATACCTTTGGATGCGCTGACGATCACTGCATCCTCAGATAAGTAATGTATAGCGTTACTGAACACTGAACGCGTAAACTGTGTAGGAACAACACTTATGATATAGCCGGCTTCTTTCAGAGCAACGTCCAGATCATCTGTTACATCGATATTATGAGACAGGGGGATTCCGGGAAGATATATGTTGTTGATTCCTGTACGCTTTATCTCATCAACGAGCGCTCTTTCATATGACCAGAGCTTTACATGATGACCTTTTTCGGCCAGATGATTTGCAAGTGTAGTTCCCCAGCTTCCACTCCCTATAACTGATATTTTTTCCATGTCCTATTTATTGAGTGCCTTACGCAACGCCACTACTTCCATGACATCATATGTTTCATCATGCAGCTCTCTTTTAAGAGCTGATAATACATCATCTGCATCATCAACAATTATGATGTCATATGTATTCATTACAATTTATTTGATATATTAATTAACGTACATGTGCTTAAGATAATATCAATTATACCGGCAGAATGACAAATTATATTATTCATTGGTATCTGATTCTATAAGCCGTATTATGATTATGGCCGATATCCGGTGCTCATGCGCATCATCTGAGAGATATCCTTTGAGACGGGTTTCATGTGCAATCTTAATTCTGTTTTTATGTTTACTTTTCAGACAGAATGTCT
The DNA here is from genome assembly GCA_947258735.1 of Thermodesulfovibrionia bacterium. The sequence continues at coordinate 1,711 of CAMYJJ010000166.1, forward strand.
ATCCTGTCTCTCAGCAGTTTTAACTCTTTTAACAATAACGCTTCACTGCGTATTTCAGAAAGCGTAAGTTCCAGGGGGGCATTCCCATACAAATGAGCATAGCCGGGGTTTTGATGAAATACTCCTTTATAGGAAATGATATAGTAAAACTTCTTCATACGATAGAACAGGGCTTCTACATGTGACAGGTCCCCGAATAACATTTGCGGACCTATATCAAGTTTGTGTCCTGAAAGGGGATGGGCCGGACGGTCTGAAGGGGAGGGGAGAAGGAGCCCTTCCTGTTCCAGTTCCCGGATGATGCTGTCTGCCTCATCAACCAGGGCCTTAGACTGGCGCTGTATGGCATCTCCATCACTCAGGTTCTGTGCTGAAAAAGTCTTTGAGTGGCATCTGGAGCAGATCGTAAGCATCCTGTTCCGCTCTTTTTCTCGGACATCATCAGGATATGGCTGCCCGGCAAGTCCCATTGTTATGCCCTGACTTACATTATGGGTCCCCTTCGGCAAATGGCAGGATAAACAGTCAGGCGCATACTTTTTGCCTTTTCGCTTAAACAGTATGCCATGCCTTGAACTTTCCCACATCTCATGCTGGGGGTGGTCAGGACCCATGTGGCAGGTCCTGCATATGTCAGGATTACGCGGTATTGACAGGTCTGTGCTGTGAGACGAATGGCAGGTGTCGCATCTGTTCTCGATTTTGTGACACATTAAACAGCCCTGACGCTGCATCTCCTGAGACTGGGTCAGAAAGCGTGAGGACGCTGCATCCTCTCGGGCTGCAAGCGAACCTTTTTCGTGACAGTCTGTACACCCCTGAGAAATCTCCTCAGTTATCTTTTCATTTCTTGTGCAGGCCTGACCAGCCCTGAAGCTGATCCCGTGCCTGCCAGCAAAATGTCCTTTTGCAGCTTTATCATGACAGCGTGCACATACATGGGCTTCCACTTCAATCTTATCGTAATCGTACGTATGATCTTCATTATACGCTTCTCCATGACAATCTACACAATCAACCTGCGCCATTGCATGGGCTGAACCGGTCCATACACTGACAATAGCAGGAGTTTCACGCTTATGACAGGAAAAACATGATTCCTTTTTTGCTGCCATAACACTATTGATGCAGATGAGAAAACCCGAAATGAGTAATATACATGCAACGTTCTTTATCAGAGGCCACTCCTTTTCGATGCACTCAGCAATTGATTCGTTCGATCTTTGAATTTATCAACCTGTATAAGACCGCTGACGTACAGGTCTTTGAGTGTGAGCAATGTATGTCTGACTTTCATATGTGTTGTGAGATTTGAAGTTCGCCTGAGCTGAAACTATGTATTGTTTTTTTTAATTTTTGCCCAGATATCCCTGAGTGTCACTGTTCGGTTAAACACAGGTCGATTTTCTGTTGAATCAGGGTCAACACAAAAATATCCCAGCCTTTCAAACTGAAAACGGCTTCCGGGTGAAGCATTTTTCAGACCCGGTTCAATTTTACAGGCAGTAAGTATCTGTAAGGACTCAGGGTTTATAAACTCTGTCAGTTCATCTCCTGATTCCGGATTGTCGACGGTAAAGAGATTATTGTAAAGCCTGACCTCAGCGTCCAGTGCATGCCCGGCAGATACCCAGTGAAGGGTTGCCTTAACCTTTCTGCCGTCAGGTGAGTCACCGCCACGTGTTTCCGGATCATAGGTGCAATGGATCTCTGTAATTTCTCCGGTCTTATCATCTTTTATTACCTCAGTGCATGTTATGAAGTAAGCATAGCGCAACCTTACCTCCCTGCCGGGTGCAAGACGGAAAAATTTCTTTGGCGGGTCTTCCATAAAGTCATCTTTTTCTATATAGAGAACTTTTGAAAAAGGGACTTTTCTTTTGCCTGCTTCAGGGTCTTCGGGGTTGTTCACTGCATCCAGCTCATCTGTCCGGTCCTCGGGATAATTTGTTATAACAACCTTTAAAGGATTAAGTACAGACATTACACGCAATGCGCTTTTATTGAGGTCCTCCCGTATACAGTATTCAAGAAGCGCCATATCAACAGTGCTGTCAGCTTTTGCAACGCCGATCCGGCCACAAAAATTTCTGATTGATTCCGGTGTATACCCGCGTCGTCTCAGCCCTGATATGGTAGGCATTCTCGGATCATCCCATCCCTTCACATGATCTTCTTCAACAAGCCGCAGCAGTTTTCTTTTACTCATGATTGTAAATGTGAGATTAAGACGTGCGAATTCTATCTGTTGGGGATGAAAGATATTAAGCTCATTCAAAAACCAGTCATAAAGAGGGCGGTGGTCTTCAAATTCAAGTGTGCATAATGAATGTGTTATTTTTTCAATGGAATCAGAAATACAGTGGGCATAATCATACATGGGGTATATGCACCATGTATCACCGGTACGGTGGTGGGTAGCCCTCTGTATCCGGTAAAAGACAGGATCGCGCATATTGATATTTCCCGAAGCCATGTCTATCTTTGTCCTGAGGGTTTTTGCACCGTCCTCGAACTCACCTTTCTTCATGCGCTCAAACAGGTCAAGGTTTTCCTCAACCGACCGGTTGCGGAAAGGGCTCTCTTTTCCGGGTGCAGTCAGGGTGCCTCTGTATTCCCTTATCTCGTCAGCGCTGAGATCACATACAAATGCCTTTCCCTGTTTTATTAATTGAACAGCATACTCATATAATTTTTCAAAGTAGTCCGATGCATAATATTCCCGTTTCTCCCAGTCAAAGCCAAGCCAGCGAACATCTTCAATAATTGACTCGACATATTCTGATTCCTCTTTGCTCGGATTGGTATCGTCAAACCTCAGATTGCAGAGACCATTATATTCAGCGGCAACACCAAAATTAAGGCAGATCGATTTGGCATGTCCAATATGAAGGTAGCCATTTGGCTCAGGAGGAAAACGGGTCTGGACCTTCCCGTCATTTTTATTATTCTTTATGTCCTCTTCAATAATATGCTTAATAAAATTTGAAGGAGTATTTGAATTTTCTTCGGCCATATACCTCTCTCTTCTCCATATATTGAGGTTGAACCTCGATATGCCTTATTTTCGAAAAGGTATTTTAGCACATTACAAAGCATGTTATATGCTATATTATTGAAATATTAGGGACATGGCTAATATATCGAGGTTGAACCTCGATATGTACTGCCTCTATTTGTATTTCAAGATGAAAAAACCTGTATTTGCTGAAGGACAGATTTATCATGTATTCAATCGTGGTGTGGACAAGCGGGATATATTCCTTGATGATAAGGATTATCTTCGCTTTATTCATGATCTTTATGAATTTAATGATATCAAGCCCGTAAGAAATGCACATTATTTTTCAACCATAAAACCGGGAACGTGGAAGCTCGGAAATTATATGGTTATCAAGAAAGGGATCCGATTGTGGAAATCCTGGTTTTTACGCTCATGCCGAATCATTATCATCTTATGTTAAGACAGATCAGTGAGGATGGCATTGTGAAATTCATGCAAAAGCTTGGAACGGGTTATACAATGTACTTTAATAAAAAATACGATCGTGTGGGAAGTCTGTCCCAGGGACGATTTAAGGCGGTCCATCTAACACGAGAAGAGCATTTGATTCATCTTCCACATTATATTCATACCAATCCATATCGAGGTTCAACCTCGATATATGATCTGGAGAATTATCGGTGGAGTAGTTTTCCTGATTATATTGGAAAGAAGAATTTTCCAGCTGTTACAGAAAGATGTTTTCTGCTTGATATACTTGGAGGTGAGGAGAAATTCAGGATGTATACGCAGGATCGACTTGTTCAGGGTAATGATTCAATAAATCAGCTTGTTGAAGGTCTCACATTAGAGTGATATCGAGGTTGAACCTCGATATGAATTAGATTGATTCTAGGGCTTTTTCAAGTCTGATGATTGTTTTTTCTTTGCCGATTACATCTATGACTTCAAATATTCCTGGGCTCTGAGTACCTCCGGTTAATGCTACACGGACGGGCTGGGCCAGCTTGCCTAGTTTTACTCCATGTTTTTCAGCAATGGCCTTGAAGAGCTTTTCGATCTGCTGTTCCGAGAAACTGTCCATTGCTTCCAGACCATCTTTCAGTTCTGCAATTAACTTGCAGCTCTCTTGAGTAAGAAATTTACTCCTGGCTTTTTCGTCATATGTAACTTCGTCCGCTATATAGTAACGGAGAGAACCGGCAAGCTCTACTAATGTTTTTGAACGCTCCTTTAACGTCCCCGCTGCCTTTGCAAGCCATACCATGTCCATCTGCTGATCTTCAGAAATGATGCCGTCTTTTACAAGAAAGGGAATGACCAGTTCTGCAAGACGTTCATTGGGAGAGTTGATAATGTACTGCTGGTTGAGCCAGAGCAGTTTATCAGGATTAAACACTGCAGCAGCCTTTCCAACATTATCAAAAGTGAAATATTGTATGAGCTCTTTTGTAGAGAACACTTCCTGATCACCGTATGACCATCCAAGCCTGACCAGGTAATTTATCAAAGCTTCCGGCAGATATCCCATATCATGGTAGGCCATTACCGATGTTGCCCCATGTCTTTTTGACAGACGTGCCTTGTCAGATCCAAGAATCATCGGAAGGTGGGCAAACTTCGGTACATCATTTCCAAGCGCGTCGTAAAGCTGCACCTGCCTCGGAGTATTGTTTAAATGGTCGTCCCCTCTGATAACATGGGTTATTTCCATATCAACATCATCAACCACAACAGTCAAGTTATACGTGGGAGTTCCGTCAGAGCGCTGTATAATCAGATCATCAAGCTGTTCATTTTCAAATACCACGTTACCCTTGACCATGTCTTCCACGCCTGTGCTTCCCTGTTGGGGCATCTT
>CAMYJJ010000167.1 GCA_947258735.1 Thermodesulfovibrionia bacterium
GGGACACTATTATGAAAGTCTTTCGGAAAGAGTTCTGGCCCCGTTTCTGGGTAAACATTACAGCGAATGTCTCGACGCCGGTGAAATAACCCTTCAGTATGACAGTAATGGTTTTTCCATTAATTATTACATGCTGAAACTGCCGCTGAAGATAGAGTCATATGTACGGGTAATAACTCACAGATTGCCTTCGCTGAGAAAAAAACTCGGGGATGATCATCCTGATCTGATAAAGTTCCTGGGTATTCTGTATTCACTGAAAAGCCTGCCTGAGGCAGAAGAGGAGAGACGGGGAAGGTACAGCCAGATACAGTTTGTCAAAAGAATGTTATGGGAGCTTTATAACAGCAACCCTGACATAAAGGAATTTATGGACAGGAATGTTCAGGTGTTTAATGGTGACCATACAAGCAAAGACAAAATTGCTCATCTTGAGAACCTGCTTTCCCGGCAGCTGTTCAGACTGTCCTTCTGGAAGGTGGCAACAGAAGAGCTGAACTATAGAAGGTTCTTCAATATTAACGGGCTGATATCAGTGAGGGTGGAGGAGGAACGGGTCTTTAACAATACGCACAGGCTCATTCGTAAACTTGTAAAGGACAGACTCTTTACCGGCCTTCGCATAGACCATATTGACGGGCTATACGATCCGACATTATATCTTCGCAGAATCAGGGAGAAAACAGGCGATATTTTTCTTTCCGTTGAAAAGATACTTGAGCCGGGGGAGGAACTGCCGTCTCTTTGGGCTGTGCAGGGTTCTACCGGGTATGAATTTTTGAATTATGTCAATGGCATTTTCTGTGATGAAGATAACGGGCGGGCATTTAACAAGCTCTACTACAGTTACACAGGCTTTAAGACATCGTACGATACCATATTGTATGAGAAAAAGAAGCTGGTTATTGAAAAGGATATGACAGGTGATGTGGACAATCTGGCACATCTTTTAAAGAGAATTTCGAGTAATGACAGATTTGGCGGAGACATCACCCTGTATGGTCTGAAAAGGGCGATCAAGGAGATATTGGCCCTGTTCCCGGTATACCGAACATACATTACCCAGGAGTATTACAGTGAGACAGACCGTGAACATATTATCAATACCATACATAAAGCCCGGGAAATGAATCCTGCATTGCTCTATGAATTTAATTTCATAGAGAGATTTCTGCTGCTCGAGTTTGGCGATGAAACATCTGAGGAAGACAGGAAGAACTGGATCCACTTTGTAATGAGGTTCCAGCAGTTCACAGGTCCCCTTATGGCCAAGGGTTTTGAGGATACAACCCTGTATGTATATAACAGGCTGATTTCATTAAATGATGTTGGCGGCAGCCCGGACAGGTTTGGAATCCCATTGGAGGAATTCCATGAGTTCAACGAAAAGAGGGCAGTGAATCAGCCTCACTCAATGAATGCTACAGCTACTCATGACACAAAAAGGGGTGAAGACGTGAGGGCCAGGATAAATGTGCTTTCTGAAATCCCTGAATTGTGGGAGGCCGGCCTGAGGAAATGGAGCAAGCTGAACAGGAGGAGGAAAAAGGCCGTAAGGGGAATTGCAGTGCCGGAAAGAAACGATGAATATTTTCTGTACCAGACCATGATTGGTGCATTTCCGTTTGACAGCGGACAGATTGATTCATTCAAAGGCAGATTGAAGAACTACACTATCAAAGCTGTACGGGAGGCAAAAGTACATACAGCCTGGCTAAAGCCTGATTCTGACTATGAGGACAACTATATGGTGTTCATAGATAAAATATTTTCCCCATCTGATAAGAACAGCTTTCTGAAAGAGTTTTGCTCATTTCAAAAGCAGGTCTCTGAATATGGAATATATAATTCCCTTTCACAGACCATCATTAAAATGACCACTCCCGGGTTCCCTGATTTTTACCAGGGGACTGAGTTCTGGGACTTCAATCTGGTTGACCCGGACAACAGGAGACCTGTTGATTACGGATTGAGGACATGGCTGTTCAGGGAACTGAAGGCAAAGGAAGAAGAGGACAGGCTGAAGCTGATCCAGGAATTGTTCTCTTCCAGGGAAGATGGCAGAATCAAAATGTATCTTATCTATAAAACGTTATCTGCAAGAAAAAAATATAAATCGCTTTTTGAAAAGGGATCGTATATTCCTATTAAGATCTCGGGAACGTATAAAAAGAATATAATAGCTTATGCCAGAGAACACAGACCGTATTATTCCATAACGGTTGCACCCAGATTTCTGTCAGGTGTTGTAGATAGTGAAACAAAACCACTAGGCAGAGAGGTATGGGAAGATACCCAGATAGTTCTTCCTAAAGGCGCTCCAGCTCTATGGACGGAAATTATGGCTGACACCGAACATAAAGGAAAAAGGAAGCTGTTTGTTGGTGACGTTCTCAAATACTTTCCGGCCGCATTGCTTGTTAACGTGCAGAAGTGAGGAAGTGAGAAAGCTCGTAAGTTGGTAAGAAAGTAAGTTCAACTTTTCCACATTAGCACTTGCGCGCTTACCTACTTAAGCTTAGCATCCGGTCGAGGGACTTTTTGGCCGGAACCCTGATGTCTTCCGGGACCTTTATCTCGTGGGACATTGTTTCCAGGGAATGAAGCACGCTTTTGAGCGTTGTCTTTTTCATATTGGGGCAGACCATGTCCTGTCTTAGAGGGTAAAAGGTCCTGTCCGGATGTTCTTTTCTCAGGGTATACAGCAGACCTGTTTCGGTTCCTATGATAAATTCCTTTGCATCGGATGATGTTGCATATCGGATCATGCCTGATGTGCTCGTCACGTGGTCCGACTTTTCAAGGACTTCCATTCTGCACTCGGGATGGGAAATGACAACGGCATCGGGGTGTTTCTTTCTGGCTTTACTCACATCCTCTGCAGTCACTCTGTCATGGACATGGCAGAAACCGTCCCAGGCTATGACTTTTTTGGTGCTGTTTTTTGCTATCCATGCAGACAGGTTTCTGTCGGGTACACATATTACCGTATCAGAATCAAGTGAATCTACTATTTTTACACTGTTGGCCGATGTACAGCAGATATCACTCTCTGCCTTTACATCGGCGGTAGTATTAACGTATGTGACAACAGGGACCCCGGGATGGCGCTCCTTAATGTCCCGCAATGTGAAGTCAGCCGGATATTTATAGCCATCTTTGTATTTGAATCCCGGAAACTGTGTCCTTGTCTTTCTCGCACCGCTTACAGTGACCATGTCAGCCATAGGGCAGCAGGCCTCCAGTACGGGAAGGAGGACTGTTTTGTCAGGCGAGAGGATGGATGCGCTTTCAGCCATGAAATTCACGCCGCAGAATACAATGACGTCAGCATCCGTAGTGGCTGCAGTGCGGGACAGTTCAAGAGAGTCACCGGTATAATCAGCAATGTCCTGCACTTCTTCCCTCTGATAATTATGGGCAAGAATTATTGCATTCTTCTCTTCTTTTAGCCGGAGAATGTTGTCTACAAGTGGATCTGAGTTTGTCATTCAGCTCATATTGTAGACTTTTTTAAAGAAATTTTAAAGGCCGTATTATATGCGGGAGGGATTATTGGTAAACATGATGGTCCCGTTATCATTCACTATTCTGTAGATTCGCGGGTCTGGAGTATTGCGTCGCTTATTATGGATGGAGAGGACCTTTTTTATGTATTTTCTGGTTTCAGAAATGGCAGGTATCCCTCCAGATTTCTCAACTGTCGTCGGTCCGGCGTTATAGGCAGCCAGAGCCAGGTCGAGCTTTCCTTTGAATCTGTCCAGGAGAAATCGTAAATAGCGTGTTCCGGCTTCTATGTTCTGGTAGGGATCAAAGGGATTATTTATCTGCATGTCAGTGGCTGTTGCCGGCATTAACTGCATCAGGCCGATAGCTCCTTTACTTGAGACAGCAGAGGAGTCCCAGTTTGATTCTACTGTTATGAGCGCATTGATCAACGACGGTTCTATTCCGTATTTATCTGAAGCTGACTGGATAATATGCCTGAGGCTGGCCTGAGAATGGGACGTACTTTCAGTGATTATTTTATTGTAGTGATTACCCTTTGGTATGTTTGTCAGATGTATCACCCCATCATCGTCTACATATTTATAAATATCTGCATAACTGTACGCCGTAAGTGACGATATTGCTAACAGCAGGCAAAGTACTAACATTTTCTTCATATTCTTATGCATCCATATGATGTAATCATTGGTAAAATATTTTACATTATCTAGTGATAGTTTGTGAACATGATACTACCATATTATTCATTTCGACTTAATCGTGATATTTCTTGAGGAGGTGCATATGCTATAATCATTTAAAATTTATCATGAATAATATTGATTTTTATACATTTATTTGCATCTCTCTGCTATTTATATTTTGAGAAATAAACTATGAGCAAACCGATTGTTGCGATTATTGGAAGACCAAATGTCGGCAAATCTACCCTTTTCAACAGGATGGCAGGTAAACGGCGGGCAGTTATTGATGACTATCCGGGCATTACAAGGGACAGGTTATATGGGGAGGTAACGTGGGAAAACAAGATATTTGATGTTATTGATACGGGCGGGTTTCTTCATGATCCTGAAGAGGAGTTTGCCAGAGAGGTCATAAAGCAGATTTTGATTGCCGTGGAAGAAGCTGACATCATTGTAATGATGATGGATGGTGAAAACGGGGTCCTGCCGCTTGATATTGAATTAATTGACAGGCTCCGAAAGTATGACAAAAAAGTCCTGTATGGCGTTAATAAAATCGACGGCCCAAAAAAAGAAAAGAACCTGCTGGCAGATTTTTATTCTCTGGGTGTGGATCTGTTCCCTTTTTCAGCGCTTAACGGGTATGGCTATGACCAGCTTATGGACACTATTGTTAATGGTCTGCCGGAAGCCGAAGCGGAAAAGACAGAGTATCCCAGGGTCGCCATCGTTGGAAGACCCAATGTCGGAAAGTCCACGCTTGTAAATTCCCTTCTCAGCACAGAGCGCATGATAGTCAGCTCGACACCCGGTACAACGAGGGACGCGGTAGACTCGGTCTGCTCCTATTACGGAAAAAAATATACGCTCATTGATACGGCAGGGATCCGCAGAAAAGGAAAGATGGCAAAGACCGTAGAGCGGTATTCATTCCTCAGGACCATCAGGAATATAGAAAATTGTGATGTAGCGTTAATAGTTCTGGATGCGGTCGATGGGGTTGTCGAGCTGGATCAGAAAATCGCAGGGTTCGTGACAGCCGCAAAAAAAGGCGCAATTATCATTCTTAATAAATGGGACCTTGTTACAAAAGACACGGCCACGGCAGATGAGGCAAGGCAAAAAGTATATCATAAGCTCTGGTTCATGACGCATGTTCCGGTGCTGACCATTTCAGCGCTGAGCAAGAAGAGAACAACCAAAATCTTTCCGATCATTGACAGGGTGATTGAAGAGACATCAAAGAGAATCAGCACCCATGAACTGAACCTGTTTCTCAGAAATGCTGTTTCACAGAAAGAACCCCCGCTACACAGGGGGAGAAGGGTGAAAATATATTATATCTCGCAGGTCAAGACAAACCCGCCCGGGTTTATTATATTTACAAATAAAAAAGAGGGGATCAAACCCCAGTATATAAAATACCTGGAACACAGGCTGAGGGACCGCTTTGTTTTTGAAGGAACTCCGGTAGATTTTTATGTCAGGCAGAGAAAGCATAATCTGGACAAAGCAGGCAGACAAAATTAACTGTCCGGATTTTCATATATAATAGAAAAGAATGTATATAATAAGGTCTCTCGGCAATAGCCTTACAGCTTTTTTCAGGGACGAGTGTTTTTACCTGGCGGCTTCCGTTGCCTATTTTCTGATTGTGGCCCTCGTACCTCTCAGTCTGCTTATTGTCGCACTTTTTGGGTATATACTGGGTGGCAACCAGGAACTATATCATTACCTGCTTTCCAAACTGGTGAATTTCTTTCCTGCTGTCACCTCCGGTATCACCAACGAACTGACAAACCTCATTACCTACAAAGGGATAAGTTTGATCACTTTTTTTATCTACAGTTTTCTTGCACTGCAGCTGTTCTACTCTGTAGAGCATGCAATGAATGTGATTTTCAAGGTGCCAAAGAAAAGGCACTTTCTGCTGTCCCTGTTCTGGACAATATGTATTGTTACCATGGTCATATTCTTCTGGCTTTTATCCTTCACCGTAAGTTCCCTGGCTGGCGTCATGAGACAGTATCCTGTTGATGTGTTCGATATACAACTGAGCTATCGGGCTGCAATTGTGTTTAAATACGTTGCTCCCTTTGTACTGATTCTGTTGACCTTTACTACGGTGTACAAGATTGTCCCCCATGTCAGGGTGAGGACACGGCATGCCTTCTCCGGCGCGCTTTTTGTGACTGTTCTGTGGGAGCTTGCCAAACATCTTTTTACCTGGACTGTGAAGCACCTTGCATATATCGGTACTATATACGGGTCGCTTACCACCTTTATTTTATTTTTGTTATGGATGTACTATCTCTCATGTATTTTTCTGCTTGGCGGT
>CAMYJJ010000168.1 GCA_947258735.1 Thermodesulfovibrionia bacterium
AAGAACTAAGAACTAAGAACTAAGAACTAAGAACTAAGAACTAAGAACTAAGAACTAAGAACTAAGAACTAAGAACTAAGAACTAAGAACTAAGAACTAAGAATATGATGTCAAACATTATAAGAATAAAAAAAGACAGCGGTCAGCGGTCAGCGGTCAGCGGTCAGAAGAAAAACATACTACTCATAATACTTAGCTTGTTAAGTGTGATACTGCTAAATTCAATAGCATTTACAGAGCCGGATGCTAAAGAGCAGAAGCAGGAAGATCGTGTATCAACTGAACAGGTCTTTGAAAGCAATCTGGAAAAGTATGAGAAGGCTGTGGAGGAGGACCCTGATTCAGATGTTGCCAATTATAACCTTGGCACCGCTTATTACCGGAAAGGCCAGTACGAGAAATCGATTGAGTCATTTATGAAATCACTGAATACGGAAGACAGGGAGATAGAGGTCAGGGCAATTTATAATATGGCCAACAGCAAGTACAGGCTGGGAAGCATGCAGGCGGAAAGTGACCTTAACAGTGCCATTGGGCATTATAAGGAATCTCTTGACTATTACAGGAGGGCCATGGAGCTTGATGAAGCAGACAGGGACGCTAAATATAATCATGAACTTGTTGAGAAAAAAATAAAGATACTGATGGATAAGATGAAGAACCAGCAACAGCAGCAACAGGACCAGGATCAGAATCAGAACGAAGATAAAGATCAGGAGAATAAAGAAGGACAGGGCAGCGGGGACCAGCAGCAGCAAAAACAGGAAGACCAGAAACAGCAGAATGCAGAAAAAGAACGGTCCGGTGAAAGTCAGGACAAGGGGAAATCAGAAGCAGAACAGAATCAGGAAGAACAGGAGATGCAGTCAGCCGGGAAAGAAGAGGAGTCTCCTGAACAGATGTCTCCTGAAGAGGCGCGCATGCTTCTTGAAGCATATGGGCAGGATGAGGCAAGGGAAGAGGTAAATCAAAAGATGAGAGGCCGGTACGGTGAGGTGCTAAGGGACTGGTGAGAAAGGAAGATAATATAAACAGTAGAAATTCTGGATTCTCGCTTAAGGAATGCGGGAATGACGTTAAAAGATGTGTGATCTTATATAAGGTCTTGTTGATAACGATTCCTATTATTATGTTATTGACAGGAACAGCTTATGCAAAGGAATTGAAATTCCAGGTATTGCTGGACAGGAATATTATATATCTGGGTCAGAGCGCGCAGCTCAGTCTCCAGTTTGAAGGATCAACAGATGTTCCGGCCCCTGAACTTCCTGATATGCAGGGTCTTCAATCCCGTTATTCAGGACCTTCCACGAGAATGTCCATAGTAAATGGGAGAATGACATCATCGATTACGCATATCTACAGGCTGGTCCCTGTAAAGACCGGGAAATATAAAATAGGACCTTTTTCTTTCGAACATGATGGAAATCATTACAGTTCAAATGAGATGATGATTGAAGTGCTTGACAGCGCTTCACGGAGACAGGGCAATGCAGGGAAGCAGAGCACGCCCGGGATTAATCTGAAAGACAGAGTATTCGTAGAGATGGAGATAGACAAAAACAGGCTGTATATCAATGAGATCGCCATTCTGCATATCAAACTCTTCGTCAACAGCATGAGTGTACGTGATGTGCAGTATCCGAAATACAGCCATGAAGGGTTTTCTGCGGATGATTTTGAGAAGCCGAGAGAGTACCAGATCAACAGGGGAGGGATAGTGTATTCCGTGCTTGATTTTCAGACAGAGATATTTGCTACAGCATCAGGGAAACGAAATCTGGGACCATCAACTATTAAGGCCAACCTTCTGACAAAGGCAAGGAGAAGAAGACCCTCCACTCTATTTGGTAACTCCATGTTTGATGATTTCTTTGGAGGGTATGAAACAACGCCTGTTGAACTTACATCAGATGCTTTGAGCATTGATGTTCTTGCACTGCCTGAGGAGAACAGGCCTGCAGATTACAAAGGGGCGATAGGGAAATTTCATTTAGACATTGCAGTGTCACCTGAAGAGGTACGTACAGGTGATCCGGTCACACTTACCATGACCGTAACAGGCACCGGTAACTTTGATGCCGTGCACAGTCCCACTTTGAAAAATAATGAAGGGTTTAAGCTGTACGATCCCCAGGTCAGGCGTGAACCGAACAGAAAGGTCTTTGAACAGGTGCTTATCCCTACTGAAGAACATATTAAACAACTTCCGGATATCGTGTTCACGTACTTTGACACAGGGAGCGGTCAATATAAAACTCTTGTAAAACAAAATGTACCGCTTAGAGTGATGAAAGCTGTCAAAGAGGAGGAGATTTCCATTCTTGATCCTGCGGGTGTAGTGCAGCGATCCCTGAAGAAGGAAGTCCTGGGTCGTGACATTATCTATATCAAGGAATCGCCCGGCGATATTGTACACAGGGGTGAATATCTGTATAAAAATCCTCTGTTTCTTGCATTGCAGATTGTGCCGTTGAGTATATTTATTGCCGGTGTCGTCTTTTATAAGAAGAGAGAAAGGTTGAGTTCCGACATGGGCTATGCACGAAGATTAGCTGCGCCAAGGAAAGCCAAAAAAGGAATAAAACAGGCCGAAGAGTATGTCCGGAAAAACATGACCCTGGATTTTCATGATGCGGTTTTCAGGACATTGAGGGACTATCTCGGTAACCGTTTTCACGTACCATCAGGAGGTATTACTGCTGAAGCGTTAGACTTTGTACTTGCCGGAAAGGACATAGAACAGGATATTCTGGAGAGGATGAAAAACATTTTCAATGAATGTGATATGGTGAGATATGCGCCTTCCTCCATTGATGAACAGAGGATGCATACCACTCTGAAAGAGATGAAAGAGATCATCGATTATCTTGAGAGGCATAAGAAGTAAGAAGTAAGGAGTTAAACAGGATGAGTTACTTTTATTGGTACAGAGGTTACTATGAATAGCAGGTTTGCTAAATATACTGTATTATGTTTTTCACTGATCATAATGACGGGTTCTCATCTCCTTGCTCAAAATGATCGTGAAAGTGATCCGGGTTATATATTTTATAAGGCCAATCAATTTTATGAAGAAGGAAAATATGATGAGGCCATTAAGGTGTATTCCGGACTGATTGATCAGGGGCAGGAAAGCGGCAACCTTTATTACAACATTGGCAACAGTTATTTTAAAAAGGGTGAACTGGGAAAGGCCATTCTCAATTATGAAAGAGCTAAGAAACTTATACCGGGCGATAGTGATCTAAAATCAAATTATGATTTTGCCATTTCAAAAGTCCGTAACCCGGTGCCTCCCAGGGCCATTCCGTATCATCATAAGGTGATGGCTTTATACAAAGGTTTATCCATGAATGGCCTGACCATATTATTGTCCGTGATCTTTATCGTAATACTTTTGTACGTATTCATCTTCTTTATCGTAAAACCTGATATGAGGTATAAAACGACAGTTTTCGTCATTTTGACAGCATTCTTTTTTATAACGTCGTACGTCTTATTTAACAGGGTGCGCGCTGATAAAAGGGAAGCGGTGCTGATTTCCGAAAGTTCTGATGCAGCGTTTGAACCTGTTGAAAGTGCAACAGTACACTTCAGTATGTATGAAGGAACAAAGGTATATATTGTTCAGGAGAGAAAGGACTGGCTCAAGATCAGGAGGCAGGATGGGAAAGTCGGGTGGATTAAAAAGGATGACCTGGAGATAATATAACAGCTGTTATATATACTCCAGCAAAAATAATAGTTCGTTCATAAATAAGTTTACATGGATGTAAAGGATTCAAGGACCCTATATATTATTTGATATTAAATGCACATTTTACTTTAATTAATAATTATCACTAAAACACTAAATAGAGAAATGATTATAGAAACCATTAAGGACGGCTTCAGACTCGCCAACAGGAATCTTCAGCTGGTATTCATCCGTATTATCGTTACCATTATTAATTTAGCGGGCCTTGTTATATTTCTTGGCCTGCCTGTGCTCGTTGCCATAGCCTTTCTGGGGTTTGACATTGAGCAGGCACAGGACCTGCTTCCCTCCATAATGAATAATCCCCTTGATGTTGTATCACGTTATCTTGGTCTCGTATTCCTGCTTGTAGCAGCGCTGTTTTTATATGCTATCTTTTCGTCAACGCTTATGTTGTTTTCCTTCAGCGGGATTATGGGTGTGTTAAGAAATGCAGCTGTTGATACTCAATTTAAATTTACCGTTCCATTTTTTTTTAAGGAAGCCGGCAGAAACTTCTTCCGCCTGCTCAGGGTGCTTTCTCTTTTAATATCATTATCAATAGTACTGATGATATTCATTCTCGTTATTGCTGGAATATCTGCTGCTATAAATCAGTCTTTCTCAGGTGATGGAAACTCGATAGAGGTCTTTTTTAATTCCTTTTTTAAGATCTTCATAACCATTATGTCCATTATCATTGTTTTAACCGGCATTATATTTGCCATATTTTCCATGGTAGTATCAGTAGTAGACATGGAAGGGGCAGTGGCATCCATGTCAGGGGCCTATACGTTTATTAAAGAAAAGCCCCGTTCGCTTTTGTTTAGCGTAACTCTTTTTTTTGGCATTATCATGGCCAATGCCGTTTTCTTTGCTCTTCAGATCCCGATGCAGGCCATGCCATTTATGATGCCTCTTATGTATCTGTTGAATACCTTTGTACAGAGCTATCTGATAATTGTCATGTGGAGTTCACTGATAATGTATTACATAACATCAAAAAATTATCCGGTTAAATCTGCGGGGTATGAGATTTAAAATGAGAACTAAGATGTAAGATCCAAGAACCAAGAACTAAGAACTAAGAATTAAGAATTAAGAATTAAGAATTAAGAATTAAGAACTAAGAACTAAGAATTTCGATTTCCAACTTCTAACTTCCAACTTCTTATCTTTTAAAATTCCATTCCTCTGTTGCGTATTTTTTGGCCTCAAGGTCTTTGGCGAGTGACAATTCATATGTTGAAGGCTTATCAGATATGAGTTTGACATTAAGCGATTTTTCAAAGGCTTCTTTCAGAGATGCCTGTAAGTCATGAATTGATATGTCAGGACGGAAATTCCTGAGTGCGCCTATGCCATTGAACTCCTGGCTGCCATTTCCCGTCAGGACTGAACATAGCTCGTCAGCATTACAATCTAGGACGATAGATCCATGCTGGAGAAAACCATCTGTGTATCTTTTCTGGGCACTTCCTATTACCTTTTTTCCCTTGACCGTTATTTCTCCGAATGAAACGGTATTGAAACATGCGGGGTTTCGATGACCGTTGCTCCTTTTTTTAATGAATGAGGCTTCAGCATCTATTTCTGACAATTTAAGGGCATGTATCAGAGTATTGCTTATGAGTCTGTAATTTTCCAGGAGGCTGCCGTTGAATAATGGATGGTCCTTTGAAGATGCCAGGCTATAGGTGAGCTCAGAGTCATGAAGGATGGCCCTGCCGCCTGTCTGTCTCCTGACGATCGGGTAGTCCTTTTCACGGCAATACTCCAGATCGATCTCCGAAATCTTCTGGAAATACCCTAGACTTAATGACGGCCTGTCCCACTCGTATAGTCGAAGGGTGGGGGGAGATGATTTCCTGCGTACAGACTCTGATATGGCCTCATCAAGGGACATGTTATAAAAGGCATGGCCGGGTTTCTGGATGATAAGTCGAATAAATTGCATGTAAAAACAGCTATAAGCGGTCAGCTCTCAGCGGTCAGTAATAAATCTCTCTGAAAGCTGACCGCTGATGGCTGAAAGCTATTTTTTTAATAAGATTTTGTGGGTATTAAGTGAAATTTCTTTTATGGACCCTTCAAAGGTTTTTTCTTCACCGAAGAGGGTTTTAAAAAAAACCCGGCCGTTTTCAGGTCTGATCAAATTAACATTCTCCAGGTAAAGTTCTTCATTTCCATCATTGTCTATATATGCATTTGTGTCACACATTATTAATTGTCTCCTTGTTTATGGTTATGAAAAAGTATAATTAATAAATAACCGGGCAGTCAAATGCAGGGGCGTTGCATGCAACGCCCCTCCAATGTAATACATGCTAGTATATAGAAAGAACAGACAACAGGATTTGATATGGGTAAATTAACAGATAATTCAGTATTTAAAAGCATTTTTGTGGCATTCCTCATTCTGTTAATGCATATACTTTTACTTGCAGGTGTGGGAATTCTGATCCTTTTATTTTACGGCATTATAAATCACATGGTATGGATGATAGCAGGGTTCGTTCTTATAGCGGTATGGGGGTATCTGTTGTACAGGAAGGTCATTGAGGACAGTAAAGAGCTTAAAAATGTTGTTGGTGAGATGAAGGGAGAAAATGTTGAAATAAAACTCCTTGGCGGCCTGGCGACCTTCAGGATGGGTGATGCTGTTATCGATCAGAATAAGAATAAAATCACGTTACAGCGTCCGAAGGAGCTGGCTGCGCCTGAACCTGACCGTGTAACCTCCTTAAGTGAGCTTTCCCGGCTGTATGAAAAAAAACTGATTACAC
>CAMYJJ010000169.1 GCA_947258735.1 Thermodesulfovibrionia bacterium
CCGTGATTTCGTATACAGGTCTATGGCTTCTTCACCGTCTTTTGCAGACTCAACATCATACCCCATGTATGTCAACATTTTAAATACCGTTTCCCTTACAGACTTCTCATCATCCATTATCAGTATCTTCCCGGACCCCTTTATGGTTTTCCGCGTCTTCACTTCCCTGTCAGGAAGACGTTCTCTTGATGCCGGAAGAAATACTGTGAACACCGTTCCTTTTCCCACATCAGATTCAACATCGATATGTCCATGATGGTGCTGAATGATCGAATATGTACTGGACAACCCGAGCCCGCTGCCTTTAATCTTTGTTGTGAAATAAGGATCAAATATTTTCTGGATATGGTCTTCCGCAATACCCTCTCCATGGTCCTGTATGGATATCTTCATATACTCCCCTTCCTGCAAAGGCAGCTTATGCTCGCTGCGTATAATTATATTTTCCGCACCGATATTAATTATACCACCCTCCGGCATTGCCTGGTTTGCATTGATAGCGAGGTTATACAGGACCTGATTGATCTGACCCTCATCAATCTCTGCTGCCCACAGATCATCTGCTATATAAAACCGGCAGGTAATATTGGACCCTCTCAGGGCAAACATGGCTGCATCTTTTATCAGGTTCTTCAGATATGCAACTTTTTTAACAGGAGCCCCCCCTTTTGCAAAAGTAAGTAACTGGTGGGTAAGGTCTTTTGCTCTCCTGCATGCTTCTTCAGCATCAGACAATATTGCATTCAGGGCGTCATCTGAATCCGAAGATGTACGCGCAAGTGATATATTTCCACTTATGGACGTAAGAATATTATTAAAATCATGAGCAATCCCGCCTGCAAGAATGCCAACTGATTCCAGTTTTTCAATTTTTCTATGCTTCTCCTCATATTTTCTTCGGGATGTTATGTCCCTGATCGCACCTTCTATCCCTGCAACTTTCCCGTGTTCATTCAGATAAAAATGTGAGTTAATGCTCACGATGATCGTGCTGTTATCACTCTTGATCATCTCCGTCTCATAATTATCAATATTTCCTCTATTCTGTAACTCATCGAATATGACCTGTTTTTTTTCGGGATGTGTGAACAATTCTGAAAAACGCCGTCCAATAAGATTGTCAACGGAATCATACCCGAACATTTTTATGGCAGATGGGGAGACCCATATAATCCTGTCCTGCTCGTCTGTCCTGTAAAAAACGTCCTGCATCTGGTTAAAAACAGTCATCAATCTTTCTTCGCTCAGACGCAGAGCTTCTTCAACGTGTTGACGGTCATCCACTTCCTTCCTGATTTTCTCATACCCGTCCTTGATAGCTGCGCTCATGGTGTTAAAGTGATCAGCAAGTTCACCGAACTCTGTCCTGTCTTTATATAATATCTTTGACCCGAACTCACCGGATGCTATCCTCCGGGTAGCCTGTACGAGCTCACTCACAGGGTGCGTCACAGACCTGGCAAGATGGACAGCAACCAGTATCCCCATAAAAAAAGTAACGGCAATGGTTATTAATAGTATTGTCATAACATGATTCATTCTCGCCATGGTACCTTTTGAAAGATGTGCCAGGTTCCTGCTTGCGCTGTGCGACATAGCACCGGTAAACCCGATAAGCTCTTTCCCTATTGCTGCAGCTTCAGATTTCAGTTTGATGATCATGGCAGAGTTTGCAGATGCTGTCAGGTAGTAGCTCAGGGCTATTTCATAATCCCCGATGAGCATCTGCATCTTTTCTATTTTTTTTGTCAAATCCGGGGAGTGATGGCAGGAAGTACATCTCTCCGCTGTCTTGTCAAGGTCAGAGGCTTCATTGATGATATGATCAAAGTCCCGGACAAATTCCGTATCAACAGTATAAAGGTCTCCCTGGACATTCTGTATCTTGATTATCAGTGAACGCCTGAGCTGCTCCACTTCATGAAGTTTGATGATTTTCTTGAGAACAGCGGTATTGTCTGACATATACAATACTGCGGTGACCGTACCAACAGCCAAAAAAACAAAAAGGGCAAATAATGACAGTATAATTTTCTGTCTCATGGGAGATAGACCTCATACGTATTTACATTCATACTTCTTACTGATTGATGTAATCATACATCTTTAAATCAATACCGGCCCTGTCGGCAAGATCAATTACATCGGAATAATCATCCTTGCCTGTCTCAATAAACCGCTGTACACCAAATTTTTTCAGGACCTGTTTTCCTTCAGGGTCTGTATGCATATCAAGCAGCGCCTGTTTGAAATCTGCCTTAACTCCATATGCAATCTCTTTTCTCAGACCCAGGCCATTTGAGGGCACATCAGGTGATTTTGCAATTATAACGAGATCTTCCTTTATTCTCTGGTCATCACGGGCAAGAATGTCATATATCGTATTTTTTGCACAGGCTATATCAACCTGTTTGTTTAACAGAGCATGAATTGCAGCATCATGACTGCCGGTAAAGTAATATTCTGAAAAATACGTTTCTATGTCCTTTACTCCATTTTCCTTGAAATAGGCCATGGGAAAGATATACCCGGCTGTAGTTGCCTTCTCAACAAAAGCCACTTTCTTACCTTTCATATCAGAAATATTTTTTATTCCACTGTCCTTACGCACCATTATGTATCCACGATATGTGGACGTTCCATCAAGATTAACAGGCCTTGCAATGGGCTGGATGCCGAGTTTCTTGATCGCCATTGCACCGGTAAAGCTCCCCCAGAATGCCCCGTCCATCTTCTTTCTATGAAAGCTCTCTATAATATTTCCGTATCTGGTCAGTACAGTAAATTTAATGCCATTCCCGGTCTTCTTTTCTATATATTCCCTAATCGGCGCATATCTCTTAAACTGTTTGAACACGTTTTGTTCAGGGATCAAACCGATATTAAGCTCAGCAGCATGGGCATTCCCAACAATGATAATAAACATTACAGCAGCTAGAATAATTCTTATCATACGTTCTCCTTTCAGGTCCGGTTTTCATTCATCTCTTATGTTTTCGGACAAAACTCAGAATAGATAAAGCTTATAGATGAAACAGTTTTGTCACATTGAAATGTATCTGATCATGCAACTGCCAGTTAGTTATACCTTTCTCAACATATGTATGCATGCAATACTATCTAATAATCGTAATATACCGTTTAATACGTTTGCCCGGATTAACAGGTATGTTCATTTGTACCGCAATAATAAAATATAGATACAGTAGCATATAAAAATACGTAATAATCCGCCATTAATATTATTTCTTTTTAATTTCAACATATTATAATTGGGAAGTTTGACAAAACCATGACCAGATTCTAACATGTAAGCCATTATGAAAATGAAGATAACAAAGGCTTCGGGTGCTGTTGAGGTCATAAAACCTGAAAAGCTCCGTGCCTCACTGATCAGATCAGGTGCGGAAGATCATCAGGCTGATGAGATCATCAAAAGAGTATTAGATGAAATTCAGCCATATACAAGCACACGAAAGATATACAGGCTTGCCCGGAAATATCTGAGAAAAATTAATCACCCCTCTGCTCTCAGGTATGCGCTGAAACAGGCACTCTTCAAGCTGGGACCGACAGGATATCCCTTTGAAGAATATTACAGTGCCCTTATGAGTAACATTGGTTATAAAACAGAAACCGGACGTATTGTCAAGGGCAGATGCGTTAATCATGAAGTCGATGTATTCGCTCTCAATAACAAAGAAATTTCACTTGTGGAATGCAAGTATCATAACAGGCCGGGTATCGCTGTTGATGTAAAGGTTGCCATGTACATACATTCACGTTTTCGTGACCTTGCCCCTTCAATGAAAAAAAAATATCCGGACAGGAAATTTACCGGCTGGCTTGTGACAAACACCCGTTTCACGAGTGATGCCATGCAATATGCGCAGTGTAATGGGTTACATATAAAAAGCTGGAGGTATCCCGACAAGACCAGCCTTGAACACATGATAGAAGATAAAAGGCTTTATCCGGTTACCATAATATCAGGGATCCGTTCGGGACTGGCAAAGAAACTGATCCAAAAAAATATCATTCTGTTAAAAGACCTTGTAGACATGTCCCTGGCTGATATCAGTAACATGCTGTCGCTTACAGATAAAAAAGCCGATGCGCTGAAAAAACAGGCGCAGGAACTATGCCTCTGTTGATTTCTGAAATTCTTTCTTTCATTGCAGGCTGGCCTGTCAGAAAATGAACATCTCTTAAACAATTGTTATCCGACCTTGACCTTCCAGGCAGTACCGTCTTTTTTATCTTCAAGGATAATATTCATTGCAGCTAATTCATTTCTTATATCATCAGCCGCGGAATAGTCTTTGTTATTCCTTGCCTGCATACGTTCATCAATTTTCTTGAGAAGAGCATCTTCAGAAATGTCTATCTTCTTGACTTTCATAAGCGCCCTGTACCACTCATCAGGTGTCCTGTTAAATATATTAAGCACACCGCCTATCTCAGCAAGCAGATCATTGGCCTGCCTGACAAGGTCCCTGGCCTTCTGACCGGACGGTTTGGAATCAAGAAACCTGTTGAGCTCTCTTATGAGTTCAAAGATAAATCCAAGCGCTGACGCTGTATTAAAATCATCATTCATCGCGTTATGGAACCTGCCTTTCAATCCGGACACCACCTCTTCCAGTTCGGCAGATGATGCAATCTTCTCAGCGGTGCTGTCAGACTGCATAAATTCATTTATTCTTAAGACAGTGGTATAGTACCTGTCAATGGAGAGTTCTGCTTCATTAAGCTGGACATCTGAAAACTCTATGGGACTCCTGTAATGTGCCGATAACAGAAAGTACCTGACTACTTCAGGTTCATATCTGTTTATGATTTCCTTGATCGTAAAGAAGTTACGCAGGGATTTGGACATCTTTTCCCTGTCCACTGTTATAAAACCATTATGCATCCAGTATTTCACAAAAGGCCTGTCTGAATAGGCCTCACTCTGTGTAAGCTCATTTTCATGATGAGGGAATATCAGATCTGCTCCGCCTCCATGAATGTCAAAACTCGATCCGAGATATTTTGATGACATGGCAGTGCACTCAATATGCCAGCCCGGTCTTCCTTTGCCCCAGGGACTTTCCCAGAAAGGCTCGCCTTCTTTGGATGATTTCCATAAAGCAAAATCAAGAGGGCTCCTTTTTCTCTCATCAACATCAACCCTGGCACCTGCCTTGAGATCATCGATATTCTTACCGGACAATTTTCCATACGCAGAGAACGTGCCAACCTCAAAATACACATCACCATCAACAGGGTATGCGTAGCCTTTGTCAATAAGTCCGCTTATGGTCTTTATCATTTCCTCGATGTGGTCCGTAGCGTTTGGTTCCACATCAGCCCTGCTCACACCGAGCAGTTCCATATCATGATAATATTCATCAGTATATTTCTTTGCCACATCCTCGGTGGAAATGCCTTCCTGTGCTGCACGGGCTATGATCTTGTCGTCAATGTCAGTGATGTTTCTCACATGGGTCACATCATATCCGCTGTATCTCAGGTATCTCTTTATAATGTCAAACACGACAGCGCTCCTTGCATGTCCCAGATGGCAAACATCATAGGCCGTTATCCCGCATACATACATATTGACCTTGCCCGGTGAAAAAGGAACAAACTCCTCTTTCTTTCCGCTCATCGTGTTATACACCTTTATGGACTCTCCCTTTCCTTCCAACGTGCTGATTCTCCTTTCAAGTTCCCGTATATGGTTATGCATC
The DNA here is from genome assembly GCA_947258735.1 of Thermodesulfovibrionia bacterium. The sequence goes on from CAMYJJ010000169.1 coordinate 5,736, forward strand.
TCTTCAAATGTATCTTCAACCGGATCTGGTATATGCACATGGTCAAGCATCTCGACCGGACCCTCTTCAAACATCTTGACCACTTTCTTCTTTATTACCCTTCCCGGAACTCCCACAACAATTGAGTTTTTCTGGACATCATGGAGCACAACCGAATTGGCCCCTATTTTGACATTGTCCCCGATAGTAATGGCCCCGAGCACTTTTGCTCCGGTACCGACAACTACATTATTCTGCAATGTAGGATGTCTTTTCCCTTTTTCCTTTCCTGTGCCTCCAAGGGTTACTCCCTGGTACAGGAGGCAGTTTTCACCGATTTCTGTTGTCTCTCCGATGACTACACCCATGCCGTGATCTATGAAAAAACCACGGCCGATTTTTGCAGCAGGATGTATCTCTATTCCGGTAAAAATCTTTGCGACCTGAGAAAGGAAACGCGGCAATACAGGAATCCTTGCCTTCCATAGGAAATGATTTAACCGGTGAAATACTATCGCATGTAATCCTGAGTAGGATATGATAACCTCGACCCTGCTCCTTGCAGCCGGGTCCATATTAAAAACGGTTTTAAAATCATGCCTTATGTCATCCCATACACCCATAATGAGGTATTATACTATACGTTGACCGTTATTCGTTAAACGTTATCCGTTTTCATTTCTTACGTAGAATATATTAACGAAATATACATTTTAATGACGGACCACGGACGTCGGATGACGGATTCCGGTGTTA